>DATAHC010000177.1:0-4518 GCA_036263415.1 Flavisolibacter sp. | reverse complement strand
CCTTTACATACCAGTTCAAAGGAGTGAAAATGTCTCTTGATTTCATCAAGATCGGCTGTTTCACATAGCGCCTTGATACGGCTTTCCGGCAGCTGTATTTTGACCTGAAGAAATTTCTTTTTCTGGCAATATACCAGCACCCCGGCATTCAGGAATTCTTCCCGCTCCACCCGTGGAACGATGCGCAGCACCGCATATTCAAATAAGTGTCGCTCTTGCATGTAGGGCTTCATTAATAAAGATGGAAGAATTTGAAATCCTGGTATTGAGAAACTGCTCATATACAGATGCAGATAGCGGAGACCCGCTTGAGGTTGTATCATTTAGCCAGTCCTGCGGAATCAGCGAAACAATACGATGTACCTGTTCGGGAGTAAGCGTCGACCGCATCGCTGCGTCCACCGTTTCCAGCTCGCTGGCCCAGGGCAACAACACATGATCCTTAACCTGATTGAAAGGACGCAGGGCAGCTTCTTCCCAAGGAATGCCTGCATGATGGAAATATAAGGATGCCCCATGATCGATCAGCCAAAGCTCTTTTTGCCAGATCAGCATATTGGTATTTTTGGCAGTCCGGTCTACATTGGTAAGCAGGCAGTCCAGCCACAGGATACGCGAAGCTTCTGTAGGATCTATAGGCGTAACAGCAGGATCATAGGAGAGTGCTCCGCTCAGGTAATGCAGCGCCAGGTTCAGGCCGGCGCTGGACTTCAGCAGATCCTGAATCTCTTCATCCGGTTCGGTTCGTCCGAAGGCCGGGTCTACCTGGGCAAAGACCAGTTCCGGAACCCGAAATCCCAGTGTCCTGGCTACTTCACCACCGATCAGCTCCGCTATGAGTGCTTTAATTCCCTGGCCGGCACCGCGAAATTTGAGAACATAGGTGAAATCATCATCCGCATCTACCAGCGCAGGCAAGGAACCTCCTTCCCGCAAGGGTATTATATAGCGTACAATGGAAACGGTCCTTAAAGCTGTTGGTTGTTCAGGCATAACTTCCGGTTCTTTTAGATCAGTAAACCTGAAAAATAAAGCAAATTTCGGTAGATGCACTCCGAATGATGGTCTGCCCCAGGAGTGTTTAACAAGGGTGGCGGAAGTTTTGCAGAGGTTCACCTCATCAGGAAGCCATGAAAATAGGAACTACCAGAACGGAAGCATTCAGCGATGGCGTAATCGCCATCATTATTACCATCATGGTACTGGCGTTTAAATTACCGGATCTCACCCATCAATCCACCAACACAGCCATCCACCATTATGTATTGCAACTGCTGCCGTACCTGATTCCATACTCATTCAGTTTTATGATGATCGGCATTTTCTGGATCAACCATCATCATATGTTTCACCTGCTCGAGCAGATTGACGAACCACTGCTGCTTCAAAATCTGCTTTTCCTGTTCTGGATGAGTCTGATCCCTGTCAGCACTGCCATGATCAGCTCTAACCCGCTGCTGGACGAGTCGGTTGCCATTTATGGCTTCATCCTTCTGATGACCACGCTGAGTTTTGCCTGGATGCGGGTGCATACGATCAATAAAAAACTGGTGCATAAAGACAGGGATAGAGAGCTTGACCAATCGATCAGAAGGATATCTCTGAAGGCAAGAACTAAGACCTTTGCCGGAGTAATAGCCTATCTGTGTTCTGTTCCGCTGGCATTTGTAAGTGTTTATCTTTCTTACGTCTGCTTTATCATTCCACCAATATTATTTTTTATACCGGATGGTATTGATAATGAAAAGCTCGCAGAAAAAGTAATAGAAAAGAACCTGTCCAGATAAATGAGGATAATTCAGACCGCTTTCATATTCAGCAGATCGATCATAAGGTTGAAAGCATCCATGGAGGATACATTGTTAGCTTTGAATGGTTTTACAATATATCCGGAAACACCCAGCTCCCTGGCAGTAGTTTTATCTACTTTTTCATCGGAAGTTGTGATCATAAAGCATTTCAAATGCTTCCAGGCTTCTGTAGTGCGAATGATCTGCAACAGTTCCAATCCGTTCATCCGGGGCATATTGATATCGATCAGAACGATATCGGGCAGCGGGCCTGTGATATTGCCAAGGTAGTCTATCGCTTCTTCACCGTTCTTGGCTATATGCATTCGGTAAATGAGGTCCAGCTTATCCAGCGATCTTTTGATGTCAGTGGCATCGAGCTGGTCATCTTCCACTAATAAGATTTCTATAAGCTTGTTCATACGTTTATTTTTTTCCAGGTAAATTGAAATTCAGCTCCATTTCCCGGAATGGATTGAAGAGTTATGGATTCGTGTCGGGCATCAAGAATCTTTTTTACAATGGCCAGTCCTACGCCTGTACTTTCGAGGCTGTCCCGCTCCTGTAAGGTTTGAAATATGAGATAGATTTTTTTATGATAGTTCTCATGAATGCCGGGGCCATTATCTTTTACGGAAAAGAGATAGGAAGTTTCAGTTTCCGTACAGCCGATTTCGAGTATCAGTTTTGGCTTGTCATTGTATTTAATGGCATTGGAGATCAGGTTGGAAAAGACCTGAAAAAGAGGCAGCCTTTCCGTAAAGATGGAAGGCAGGTGATCCCTGAAATGAACGACCAGGTTTTGTTTATCACTGAAATTTTCCAGTATCTCCGAAATCAATTGTTGCACTTCGACCCATTCTGCCGGTATGAGCTCTTTATCCACCCTTGCATAGGCCAGCAACCCCTGTATCAGGTTTTCTCCTCTTTTTGCCCGCCCTTTGATCAGGGTTATATACTCTTTTAGTTTGGGACTCAACTCCTGTTCATGGTCTTCTTCAATCCAGGTCACTACATTGTCAATCCCCCTTAGTGGGGCCTTCATATCGTGGGATACGATATGGGCGAACTGGTCCAGCTCCTGGTTTTTATGTTGTAATTCGGAAATATTGGTAGACAGAACTTTGGCCATTTTATTCAATGAAATAGCTAACTGACTCACTTCATCATTTCCGGATGCACTGGTTCTTACCTCATAATTTCCGGCGGCAATACTGTCCGCCATCTTAACCATTTTTAAAACCCTGCGGGATATCCGGTAAGAAAGAAAGCCGGCAATAAAAACAGCAAGGATAATAGAAGTTACGGTAAGTGTAAAAGAGATGGAACGGGTGGACTGGACAGAACTGGATAGGATCGCTTTTTGAATATCACGTCGCTCGTATTCAATATTTACAAATTCCCGAAGCTTCTGCTGCAGATCCACATTGATCTGCCGTTCATTGCTGATCTTTATTTTTTCCCGGTAAAGCTTGTTGAAATAGGCGATGTTACGATCCGAAGCTTCCGCACTGATCTTGGCCAGACGAAGTGGCGAAGCAAACTCATTCACCCAAAGATTATTAAGTTGCTCGATCTGTATTAACAGGCTATGTTGTTGTGAAGTGTCGGGAAGGGCATCCGATAACTCCTTTAGGATGGTCTTATTCTCCAGTGCCGCTGTATCATAAGCCTGAAGAAAATAACCTTCCCCGGTTAGTAAAAAGCCTCGGAGGCCACTGATCATATTCAGGATATTACGCTGAAAACGGTTGCTGTTCCGTATAAAGGTGGACGATTGGGCCAGGAATTCCGCATTTTCCTTCACCTTCTCCGATTGCCTGAAATTAATATAGGTTGTTGTAGCGAACAGCAACAAGATCAGGGAAAAGCCAATCATGATCAGGGCGGAGATGCGCATACGCAGGTGAACTGGTTAAGGTCTCGCAAATTAAACTATTTCACTCAGCCGTAGTAAATGTTTAGTAACAGGAAAAAAGCATCAGGCAGTCGGGAAATACGAACTTTGCAAAAACACGCAATGTCAATGAGCTTTACCGATGCAATACCGGAAGAAATTGAACGGGCAGTAAAGACCTCCTGGGCGGCGTTCCAGAAATATAAGCTACTGGATCTGAAAGAGCGGGCGGCTTTTCTGCGGCTCATTGCCGAAAAGATGGAAGCCAGACGCCAGCCTTTACTGGAAATAGCCAACCGGGAAACCCATCTGCCCCTGGAGCGGCTTCAGATAGAATTTACCCGTACGCAGTTTCAACTCACCAGCTATGCCAAAGCCTGTGAAGAAGGCACCTGGTTAGACATTCGTATTGATACGGAAAAGAACCTGGGAACCCGCATACAGCCGGACCTTAGGAAAATGCTGATCCCTTTGGGGCCGGTAGTGGTATTCGGAGCTTCTAATTTTCCGTTTGCGTATTCAACGGCCGGAGGCGATACCGCTTGCGCTCTGGC
Organism: Flavisolibacter sp.; assembly: GCA_036263415.1. Lineage (GTDB taxonomy): Bacteria > Bacteroidota > Bacteroidia > Chitinophagales > Chitinophagaceae > Flavisolibacter. The sequence continues at coordinate 277 of DATAHC010000177.1, read as the reverse complement.
GGCGGGTTGTCCGGTTATTATAAAGGCACATCCGGCGCACGGGCAAACTTCAGACCTGATGGCCGGATGTATTAAAGAAGCAGCACAGGATCGCAAATTACCGGAGGGGATATTCATCCATATCCATGGATCCGGGTTTGAGGTGGGTAAGGCACTTGTTATGCATCCATTAACCAGAGCAGTCGGCTTTACGGGCTCCGTTGAAGGAGGCAGAGCCTTATTTGACCTGGCCGGACAGCGACCCATGCCGATTCCCGTTTTTGCGGAAATGGGAAGT
>DATAHC010000176.1:0-2464 GCA_036263415.1 Flavisolibacter sp. | reverse complement strand
CTTGAAGCTTGCTTTTTGGAAAGGCAGATTGTATATTGGGAACGCAACACCGGCTCTTCCAATATCTTCACGCTGAATGATAGTGTCCGCACAGGGCTCTGGCCTGCATCCGTATAATTCAATATCCATAGCAGAACCGATTCGTTGTTATTGATCTAACCCTCTGATTATGGAAAAAGCGATCCTGACCTACCATGCACAGCAAAGAAATGAACTGCTTCTTATCCGGCTTACGACCGTAACCGGGCGTCAGCTGATGAATAAAATATACACAGCCAGAGCAGGTGTCAACCAGATTGAAGTGGCGGCCGTACGGAACCTTCAGAAAGGATTATACTACCTGGACCTGATCAATGGTAACAGGATCATAGAAACGCAACGTATTATTAAGGATTAATCAGACGGGGATAACTATTATCTAAATAAAAAGGCATTTTTATAAGTATCCCTTAGCCCGTATTTAATTTCTTCTTTATCAATGGTTTAATTCAATTTTAGGCATTCTTCCTTCCGTCATTTATACGCTATTGTTTGCAATTCTTTTCCACAACGTAGTTTTACCCTTGTCGTTCTAAAATCTTCCTGTTAGTTTCGTCTCGGTTTTTCATAGGATATTGGATTTTAAAACGAGGCAGGATTTCTATCCAGCCTTTTTTTATGCTTTCCCTCGATAAGGCATATGTTCGTAAATCTACCTGATGCTTTTTGGAAATTCTACGTACCAATAAGTAAATACCATAAGTAAAAAATAGGGCATAATTGCGATTGCAATAATCAATGTTACAACTTAGTTTTGTGCCAGAAGTTGATTGATACGTTATCAATCTCATCCAAATCCAGAAGAACCGTCCAGTAAGTTTTTGTTAGATCCGATTCCTGAAAAACCAGACAAATCCAATATCGGTCAACTTCTTTTTAAAAATCTAAATAGCAATCCAATCCTGAAGAAAACCAGATAGATCCAATCCGAAAAACCGTATCCAATCCTGAAAAACTAAGGCGTCCTGTCCGATGAATACAAGACTTTTCTTTTTCTCAACGCCTTATAAAAAGCCCCTCTCCAGGGGCTTTTACTTTTAAGGTATGACATCGGGCTACGGTTACATTTTGTGTACAATTTCCGATAGACCTCATTAAATCTATTTATTATATAACGTATCTTTTGCTCGGTTCTCTAAGAAGGCCTATGTCCTAGTGTCAAACAATTGTAGTAATAAACTGTAATTCATGGCTTATACCACATTGCCTTAAATTTGTACCCTGTGATCGGACCGCTTACTTACAAGACAAAACTTAATCGACAATTATGCAACAACCAATTGACAAAGCAACTGGCAGACTGGGTGTATTGATACCTGGATTAGGGGCAGTAGCCACCACCCTTATTGCCGGTGTTGAGGCCGTAAAAAAAGACCTGGCGCAGCCTGTAGGCTCGCTCACCCAAATGGGTAATATAAGACTGGGAAAAAGAACAGAGAACAGATATCCCAAAATCAAGGAATTCGTGCCGCTGGCCGATCTTAGCCAGATTGTATTTGGCGGATGGGATGTATACAGCGATAACGTTTTTGAAGCGGCTACGAAGGCTAAAGTTCTGGAACCTATATTATTACATGCCGTAAAAGCAGAATTGGAAGCGATCCGCCCCATGAAGGCGGTCTTTGACAAATCCTATATCTCCAATTTGGACGGTCAGCACGTTAAGGAAGCACCTACCAAGATGGATCTGGCTAAAATGGTGATGGATGATATTGAAAACTTTCAGGAAGCCAACGATTGCGACCGTATCGTAATGGTATGGTGCGGATCTACGGAAAAATATATTGAAACATCTGCCGTGCACGAAACGCTGGAAAGCTTTGAGGAAGGCTTGCGCAAGAGCGATGCAAATATCTCTCCTTCTATGATTTATGCGTACGCCGCACTGAAGCTGGGTGTTCCTTTTGCCAATGGCGCTCCGAACCTTACCTGCGACATTCCGGCACTGATCGAGCTTTCGAAGCTCACACAAACTCCAATTGGCGGAAAGGACTTTAAAACGGGTCAAACGCTGATGAAAACGATTCTGGCACCTGGTTTGGCAGCCCGCGCATTGGGCGTAAAAGGATGGTTTTCAACGAATATCCTTGGTAACAGGGATGGGTATGTACTGGATCACCCGGATAATTTCAAGACCAAAGAGGTTTCCAAATTGAGCGTACTGGAAGATATCCTGCAGCCGGAAGACAATCCGGAATTGTATGGAGAATTGTACCATAAGGTGCGCATCAACTATTACCCTCCTCATGGCGATAACAAGGAAAGCTGGGATAATATCGACATCTTCGGATGGCTGGGCTATTCCATGCAGATCAAGATCAATTTTCTGTGCCGCGATTCTATACTGGCTGCCCCCATCGTCCTGGACCTGGCGCTGTTTATGGACCTCGCCAAGCGCGCCGGCATGAGCGGTATTCAGGAATGG
>DATAHC010000175.1:0-11770 GCA_036263415.1 Flavisolibacter sp. | reverse complement strand
CGGCTTCCTGATATCAGAGCCACGGATCGCCAGGTTTGCCATTAACAAGGCTTCCGTCAGCGGACCGGCAATCTCAAACGGAGAGCTCAGCTTCTTTTTTCCGGGACCGGCGATGCTGGCTTCCACCCATTGCGCATAGTGGCCATCGGCACCACCAGGCACTCTTGTATACTTCTGCGGCACCTTTACTTCCGCCGTGCGGCTTGTCGGCAGCAGTCTTGGATTGGCTCCATAGGTGCTGCACATCATCTTACCCTTGGTTCCAATGAACAGCGCCCCATTCCCTCCGTCACCGAAGGTTTCATTGGGACCCAGTTCTGCCGGACGCTCAGGCTGTATACCGCCATCCATCCAGTGAACGGTAACCGGACCTTTTGTTTTATTGGTTTTCGGGAACGTGAGCGTAACATGACTGGACGGCGGACAGCTTTCAGGAAAATAGCCTCTCTTGAATTCATCCACATATACACTACCCACGCTGGCCTGTACATCGGTGGCATACTGAAGGTTCAATATCCGGAAGGCCTGCTCCATCAGGTGGCAGCCCATATCTCCCAATGCCCCGGTACCATAGTCCCACCAGCCCCTCCAATTGAAGGGAACCACCTTCTCGATATAATCCTTATAGGGTGCCGTACCCAGCCAGAGGTCCCAGTTGAGCTCTTTAGGCACTTCCGCCTTCGTAGCCGGCCATGGAATTCCCTGCGGCCATACGGGACGGTCCGTCCAGCAGTAAACGGTATGCACATCGCCGATGGTTCCGGCATCATACCATTCCATTAGCTGCAGCACGCCATCCCCGGAAGCGCCCTGGTTACCCATCTGGGTCACCACATTATACTTTTTAGCAGCTTCCGTCAATACCCTGGCCTCATAGATATCATGCGTCAGCGGCTTCTGCACATAGACGTGTTTGCCCAGCTGCATGGCAGCCAGTGTAGCCACGGCATGATTATGATCGGGCGTAGAGACGGAAACGGCATCAAAATTCTTGCTTTCCTTATCCAGCATTTCCCGCCAGTCTTTATAGTATTTGGCTTTTGGAAACGCTTTTACTGTATTGGCCGCTCTTCTGTCATCCACATCGCAGAGGTAGGCGATATCAGCCTTACCGCTTTTGTAGAAGTTGGCGATATCGCTTTCTCCTTTACCTCCTACCCCGATACCGGCAATGATCAGCCGGTCGCTGGGGGCAATAAATCCCTTGCCTCCCAGCACATAACGAGGAACGATAAAAAAGCCGGCACCTGCCAGAGCGGTGTTCTTTAGAAAATCCCGACGGGATGAGCCTTTTGAATTTGTTGATTCTGACATGTTGAACGATTAAATGTTACCCTTTTTCAATTCATTCACAGCATAATCCGCGGCACGGGCCGTAAGCGCCATGTAAGTCAAGGAAGGATTGACACAGGAAGCCGAGGTCATAGCGGCGCCGTCCGTTACAAATACGTTCTTGGCATCCCAAACCTGGTTCCACTCATTCAATACAGACGTTTTCGGGTCCCTTCCCATCCGTGCGGTTCCCATTTCATGGATACCCATTCCAGGAAAATATCCGGAATCGAATGTATTCACACTCTTCAGTCCTGCCGCTTCCAGCATTTCTTTAGCATCATTCATCATATCTACCCGCATCTTCTTTTCATTATCCTTGATCTCACAATCAACAGCGAGTACCGGCAAGCCCCATTTATCTTTATTGTTCTTATCCAAAGAGATCTTGTTCTCGTGATAGGGAAGCATTTCACCAAAGGCCGTGATACCCATACTCCATGGGCCAGGTTCTGCCAGCGCATCCTTAAAGGCACCACCGATATTCAGCTCCGCAATTTCACGGCTCCAGCCGTCGCGGCTGGCTGCACCCTGGTAACCGAAGCCACGGAGGTAATCGCGTTTTTCGCCATTGAGGTTACGGTAGCGCACCACATAAATTCCATTAGGGCGGCGTCCATAATAATATTTATCATCATAGCCATCCACCAGACCGGAAGCACCCAGTCGGAAGTGATGGTCCATCAGGTTATGTCCCAGCTCACCGCTGCTGGATCCCAGTCCATCCGGCCAGATATCTGTTGCGGAATTCATCAATAGCCAGGCACTGTTCATGGCCGATGCGTTCACGAAAACGATCTTGGAGAAGTAATCGTAGGTTTTATTGGTCTCAGCATCCAGGATCCGAACCCCTTTTGCTTTTTTGGTATCCTTATCGTACAGGATCTCTGTGGCAATGGCAAAAGGCCTCACCGTGAGATTACCGGTTTTCATTGCAGCAGGCAGCGTGGCTGACTGTGTGCTGAAGTAACCGCCAAACGGACAACCCAGCCAGCACTTGTTACGGTACTGGCAGTTGGTACGGTCGTGATGCGGAACCGTAATATTCGCGGTTCTTCCTATAATGAACGGACGCTGTCCTTTGTAATGTTCCTTAACCCTTGCGGCCACATCCTTTTCCACACAGTTCATCTCCATAGGTGGCATAAACTCTCCATCCGGCAACTGCGGCAGGCCATCACGGGAACCGCTGATACCGGCAAACTTCTCCGCATAGCTGTACCAGGGAGCAATATCCTTATAGCGGATGGGCCAGTCAACCGCCACACCTTCTTTACCATTGGCTTCAAAATCCAGGTCGCTCCAGCGGTAGCTCTGGCGGCCCCACATCAGGGAGCGGCCACCAACGTGATAGCCACGGAACCAGTCGAACCGCTTGACCTCGGTGTAGGGGCTTTCCTTATCATTAGCCCACCAGTCCAGGTTCATTTCATTCAGTGGATAATCCCGCTTCAATACGGGATAGTCATTGATCATCTGCTGTGTTCTTCCGCCACGGTGCGGAAATTCCCAGGGATCCTTATTCGTGGATACATAGTCTTTGATATGCTTGATATCCTTTCCACGCTCCAGCATTAAAACCTTTAATCCTTTTTCGGTCAATTCTTTGGCGGCCCATCCGCCACTGATGCCGGACCCCACTACGATCGCGTCATATGTGTTATCAGCCATAGGAAGTGTTTATTGTTTCTTATTATGAATTAAAAATGTAACGGTATACTTACGGGAATAACTTCCCTCCTGTTCTTATCATCAAACATCACACGTGAGGACCGCCTGCTTCAGCACGGCCACCTTATCTGCTTTCGTCGGGATAAACTCCTGCGCCAAGTAGCCCTTGAACCCCGTGGCCACGATGGCTTTGATCACCGCCGGATAATAGATCTCCTGCGAGTCATCGATCTCATGCCTTCCCGGAACACCAGCGGTATGGTAATGACCGAAATACTGGTGGTGATCCGTAATCGTTCTTATAATATCCCCTTCATTGATCTGCATATGATAAATATCGTACAGCAATTTGAAGTTCTCCGAACCCAGTTGCTTACACAGCTCAATACCCCAGGCAGATTTATCGCACATATAATCCGGATGGTTGATCTTGCTGTTGAAGAGCTCCATCTGGATCACTACTCCTGCTTTCTCAGCAGCCGGCAGGATCTTCTTCAATCCGGCAACACAATTCTTCAAACCCGTTTCATCATCCATGCCTTTGCGGTTACCGCTAAAGCAAATGAGGTTGGTGTACCCTGCTTTCGAGACCAGATCAATGTGATCGGAATAATTTTTTATGAGTGTGGGATGGTATTGCGGATCATTCCAGCCCTCCGTTAGGCTGATCTCCGCACCATTGCACATGGAGCTGTAAACCCCGTTCGACTTCAGGATGTTCCAGTCCTTCGGACCCACCAGGTCGATCGCCGCAAAGCCGATCTTTTTAACGGTTTTGCAAAGCTCATCGAGCGGCATAAAATCATACGTCCAACGGCACACCGAATGCTTTATGTTCCCTTTCAGTTTCGCTCCTTCTGCTGACTGGCAACCGGCAAACGACAAGGAAGGCGTTGCTGCCAATGCCGCACTTCCTAATACAAGGTTCTTTACCAGATCTCTTCTTGTGGTTTTCGAAGCCATAATCAGGTTAATGGAGTTTGCGCCAGCCCTTTTTCGGCTTGCGATTCAGTTATCGATGATCGTCTTTTGACCGTTTTAAAGAACAGGGCAAAAAGAATAAAGATGGCGAAAGCGATCACAGCCGGAATCATCCAGATGCTTTTCCAGTCGTGGCCGCCACCGGGCAGTGCATATTTCTCCGCTACCAGGCCCGCCACCCAGAAGCCGATGAGCATACCGACCCCATAAGTAGCCAGCGTGATCATTCCCTGTGCAGAAGAACGGATCCGTTCACCTGCTCTTTCATCTGTATAAATCTGTCCCGTAACGAAGAAGAAGTCATAGCACACCCCATGCAGAATGATACCGGCATAGAGCATCCACATATTGGCACTGGTATCGCCGAAACCAAAACAGAGGTATCTAACGGCCCAGGCACCCATACCGATCAGCAACATATTCTTTACCCCGAAGCGATTAAAGAAAAATGGCATGGCGAATAAGAACAGCATTTCCGACATCTGTCCGAACGACATTTTGGAAGCAGCCTTCTCCACCTGAATCTCATTGAGGAAGATATTCGTCTCCTGATAATAGAACGCCAGCGGGATACAGATCAGTAGTGACGCCATAAAGAATATAAGGAAGTTCTTGTCTTTCAATAAGCTCAGGGATTCCAGACCAATGATCTCACCGAAGGTTGTTTTCGATCCTTTTTTAGGCGGTGGGGTATCGGGCAGCGTGAAGCTGAACAATCCCAATACTACGGAAACGATCGCCGATACCCGGAAGGTATTGACAAGGGCATTTTCCTTCTCCCATGCCATCCAGCCAATAAACAGTCCGGTAGCGATCCAACCGATAGTACCCCATACGCGTATATTGGCAAATTCCTTATCGGGACGGTTCATCTGCTTAAACGATACAGCATTCACCAATGCCAGCGTTGGCATATACAATATCATATAGATCAGGAGAATGGGATAGAACGACGTGAAATTATCCAGTGTAGTGAGGTAATATAATAAGGCGGCACCTACCAGGTGCAATACACCCAGGATCTTCTGCGCCGAAAAATATTTATCGGCGATCAACCCGATCACGAAGGGTGCTACGATAGCGCCCAGCGCCTGTGTGCCATATGCTACACCAATATTAACATCGGAAGCATTCAGTTGTGTTTTGAGATAGGTACCCATCGTCACAAACCAAATTCCCCAGACAAAGAAATTGAGAAACATCATTAAGGACAATTGCAAGCGCGTCGAAGATTTCATGAAAGCGTTATTTAATTATTGGAATGATGAATAAAACGGAAGCTTTTGAATCTAGTAATTCTGCCATCGTATGTAGTGGATTCAGCATTCGCCAGTTAGTAGTGGTCTAAATGTACAATATTTTGAAAACCAGCAATTAAATTATTACCACAAAAAATTCACATGATAAAAAAAGGTGCTCCGTGATTTTAAAAAACTTCACTGCATAAACAATTTACCTTCCTAAATTTATGCACCTCTAACAAACACTTATGGGAGATTTTCAAATAAAGGTCCAGCCGAAAGTTTACGATGTCATTATTGTGGGTTCCGGCGCCGGGGGCGGCATGGCTGCCTACACACTGGCGAACGCAGGCCTCAATGTATGCCTGCTGGAAGCCGGTCATATGTATGACCCTTCTAAAAATGTAACCCAACTGAAATGGTCCTGGGAATCTCCCCGTCGCGGCGCCAGTACGGCCTTCCGGCCTTTCGGCGATATGGATGCCTGCTATGGCGGATGGGAACTTGACGGTGAACCCTACACGAAAGCGGCCGGAACGGAGTGGGACTGGTGGCGGGCCCGTATGCTGGGCGGACGCACCAATCACTGGGGCCGTATCTCTCTGCGGTTCGGGCCGAAGGACTTTAAAAGAAGAAGCATTGACGGCCTGGGTGACGACTGGCCGATCGGATATGAAGACGTGAAGCCCTACTACGACCGGGTGGATAAACTGATCGGTGTATTCGGCACCAATGAAGGACTGGAAAATGATCCGGACGGCGTATTCCTGCCTCCTCCCAAACCCCGCCTTCATGAGCTGATGATCAAGAAGGCCGCCACCAATGCGGGTGTCCGCGTGATCCCTTCCCGCCTCTCGATACTTACCAAAAAACTGAATGATTCGCGCGGCGCATGCTTTTTCTGCGGCCAGTGTAACCGCGGGTGCCAGATCTATGCTGACTTCTCCGCCTCTTCGGTGCTGGTGAATCCGGCACTGAAAACGGGCAAGGTAGACCTGGTGACCAATGCCATGGCGCGTGAAGTACTGACCAATACCGAAGGCCTTGCCACCGGAGTTTCGTATGTGAACAAGCAGGACATGATGGAGTACCAGGTAAAAGGGAAGACCGTTATCCTGGCGGCCAGCGCCTGCGAATCGGCCCGGCTGATGCTGAATTCCAAATCGCCCCGGCACCCGAACGGACTGGCAAACTCCAGTAACGTGGTGGGCAAGTACCTGCATGATTCTACCGGCGCCTCCATGGGCGGCGTGTTACCGGATCTGTTCGGACGCAAGCGCTATAATGAAGACGGTGTTGGCGGCATGCACGTGTATTCTCCCTGGTGGGGCGACAATAAGAAACTGGATTTTCCAAGAGGCTACCATATTGAATACTGGGGCGGCATGGGTATGCCCTCCTATGGATTCGGCTGGGGAATTGAAAACTCCAATGGCCGGTTCCTGGTAAAAGGCCAGCAGAAAGAAGCGGGCGGTTATGGTAAATCCCTGAAAGAGGATTACCGTTTTTTCTACGGTGCCGGGATCGGTATGGCGGGCCGCGGCGAGGCCATAGCCCTGGAAAGCAACTATTGCGAGATCGACCCGAACACGGTTGACAAGTTCGGCATACCGGTATTACGCTTCAATGTGAAGTGGTCCGATCATGAGATCAACCAGGCGAAACATATGAAAGAGACGTTTAAGGAGATCATGCATAATATGGGAGCCGTGATCATGTATGGTGATGATGGTCCTGAAAATAATTACGGACTGGAAGCACCGGGCAAGATCATTCATGAAGCCGGCACCGTGCGGATGGGTGATGACCCTAAGAAGTCGGCCCTGAATAAATGGAACCAGGCCCACGACTGCAAGAACCTGTTTGTGATGGATGGCGGCCCCTTCGTTTCCCAGGCCGATAAGAATATTACCTGGACCATTATGGCACTCTCTATGAGAGCCTCTGAAAACCTGGTGGACCAGTTAAAGAAAGGCAACATTTAAATTTTCCAGAACTACTAAAACCTTCATATGGACAGACGGAAATCGCTTAAAGTGATGGCACTGACAACCGTGTCGACCGGCCTGCTGGTGGATGCCTGCAAAACCAAGGATCAGCCGGCGGAAGTAAAGAAAGAGAATGCCGAATTCACGATCGACAGGGCCCCGGAAGAACTGGAGCGGGACAAAAAGCTGATGGCAGAAAAATTCTTCACCGATCATGAAATGAAAACCATCGCCGTTCTTTCCGACATCATCATTCCGAAGGATGATATTTCCGGAAGCGCTACCGATGCCAAGGTTCCCGACTTCATTGAATTCATTGTAAAGGATAAGCCCGATTTCCAGATCCCCATGCGGGGCGGACTACGGTGGATGGACGTATTTGCCGCCAAGCATCATAACAAGGCGTTTATCGAATGCACGGCCGCCGAACAGATTGCCATGGTGGACCAGATCGCCTATCCCGCAAAAGCTAAACCGGAGGTTAAACAGGGGGTGTCATTCTTCAACCTGATGCGTAACCTGACCGCCTCTGGTTTTTATTCCTCCCAGATCGGCATCAAGGATATCGGCTACGCCGGCAACCAGCCCAACCAATGGAACGGCGTTCCGGATGATGTGCTGAAACAATATAACCTGGCTTATACTGAAAAAGAACTGAAGGAATGTGTGAGCTTCACCTAAGTTCAATCTAATAAATCAACTAAACTCTCCTTTAATCATCAGAGATGGCAGCAACGAGAAAATTAAGAATGGGCATGATCGGTGGTGGCAAGGACGCCTTTATCGGCGCCATTCACAGAATCGCCGCGAATATGGATGGCCTTATTGAGCTGGCGGCAGGAGCCCTCAGCATCAACCCTGAAATCGCCAAGGATTCGGGTAAGAGCCTTTTTCTACCAGAAGACCGGATCTATCTCAACTATGAAGAGATGATCACCAAAGAAAGCGCATTACCCGCCGATAAAAGGATCGATTTTATTACGATCGTTACTCCCAACTTTGCCCATTTTGCACCGGCTATGATGGCGCTGGATCATGGCTTTCACGTGGTGATCGAAAAGCCGATCACCTTTACGCTGGACGAAGCCAAACAACTCAAAAAGAAGCTGGAAGAAACCGGCTTATTGCTTTGCCTCACCCATACCTATTCCGGCTACCCGATGGTGAAGCAGGCACGGGCCATGGTTCAGGGCGGCGAACTGGGCAAGGTGCGCAAGATCATGGTAGAATACCCCCAGGGATGGCTGAGCAAACTTTCTGAACGAGAAGGAAACGCACAGGCCGCCTGGAGAACCGATCCTAAAAAATCCGGCAAGAGCGGCAGCATGGGCGATATCGGAACCCATGCCGCACACCTGGCTGAATATATTTCCGGCTTAAAGATCACCCGCGTCTGTGCCGACCTGAACACCATGGTGGAAGGCAGAGCATTGGATGATGACGGCAATATCCTGCTCAAATTCGATAACGGCTCTGCCGGTGTACTGGTAGCTACCCAGATCGCGGCCGGAGAAGAGAACGCATTACGGATCCGGATCTACGGTGAAAAAGGCGGACTGGAATGGGCCCAGATGGAGCCCAATACGCTGCTGGTGAAATGGCTGGACCAACCTATGCAGGTATTGCGTGCGGGCAGTAATTATACACAGCACCTCTCCTCTTTTGCCACCTCCAACTGCAGAACGCCCGGAGGGCACCCGGAAGGATACCTGGAAGCCTTCGGCAATATCTACCGCAACTTTGCCCTGACCCTGCTGTCGAAGCTGGAGGGCACGGAACCGACGAAGGAAATGCTGGACTACCCTAAGGTGGATGAAGGCATCAGAGGCATGGCCTTTATCGACACGGCCGTGGCGTCGAGCCAGTCCAGTGAAAAATGGACTGATTTTGTGATCTGAAACCGCTTACCGGCATCTGCTCATTAACCTAAGAACACATTATGCAAACTATAAAAGGACCTGGTATCTTCCTTGCCCAGTTCATGGGCGACAAGCCTCCTTTCAATGATCTGAAGACCATTTGCCAGTGGGCTAAAAGCCTGGGCTTTATCGGCATCCAGATCCCAACCAACGATCCCCGGTGCATTGACCTGCAGCAGGCTGCCGAAAGCAAGACCTATGCAGAAGAATGGATCGGAATGATCCGGGAGCAGGGACTGGAGGTGACCGAGCTGGCCACCCATATCCAGGGGCAATTGGTTGCCACCCACCCGGCGTATGACAGCCTGTTTGACGGCTTTGCTCCGGAGGCGGTGCGAAATAATCCCAAGGCCCGGCAGGAATGGGCGGTGCAGCAAATGATGTATGCCGCCAAAGCCTCCCAGAATTTAGGACTTACAGCCTGTCCTTCCTTCAGCGGCTCGTTATTATGGCCCTACTTCCACCCCTGGCCCCAACGCCCGGAAGGATTGGTGGAAGAAGGCTTTAAAGAGCTGGCGAAACGATGGACTCCCATCCTCAATTATTTCGATGAATGCGGCGTGGATGTGTGCTATGAAATCCATCCCTCCGAAGATCTTTTCGATGGAGAGACCTACGAACGCTTCCTCGAGAATGTGAACAATCATCAGCGCGCCTGCCTGTTGTACGACCCTTCGCATTTCGTGCTTCAGAGCCTGGATTATCTTACCTATATCGATCATTACCATGAGCGCATACGGGCTTTCCATGTAAAGGATTCCGAATTCAACCCGACCGGAAAGCAGGGCTCTTTCGGCGGCTATCAAAGCTGGCTGAACCGGGCCGGCCGTTACCGTTCCCCTGGCGACGGACAGGTGAATTTCAAAGCCATCTTCAGCAAATTGACCCAATACGATTATAAAGGTTGGGCGGTACTGGAATGGGAATGCAGCCTGAAGCATCCGGAAGACGGAGCGCGGGAAGGCGCTGCTTTTATCAAGAACCATATCATCCGGGTCACTGAAAAAGCATTTGATGATTTTGCCAAAACCGAGCAGGGCGATCAATTCAACCGCTCCGTGCTTGGCCTAAATTAATTTACATTTATAACCTCAATACTTACATATGAAGAAGATTCTGATACTGGGTTCGTTTGCCGCTCTGATCATGAGTTGCGGAAATAATGGCGATACGAAAGCCTCTGGTGATACCAGCACGGCGAACAGCACCACTACTACCGCCAGCACCACGCCCACCGATCCGGAAGCGGAAAAAGGACTGAACCTGATTGCTTCCAGCGATTGCTTTACCTGCCATAAAGTAGCCGATGCCTCCACCGGTCCGGCATATGAAGCGGTGGCCGCCCGTTATGAAAAGAATGACGCGGTGATCGATTCTCTGGCCAATAAAGTGATCAAAGGCGGCTCGGGCAACTGGGGTACTATGAATATGACGCCCCATCCGGGACTGAGTCCGGAAGATGCCAAGACCATGGTGAAATATGTATTATCCTTAAAGAAATAAACATGTATAAATTCGGAATTCTTTCAATGGCTATCTCGCTGTTAGCCTGCTCGACCTCAAAACCAGTGACCATGCATACTACTGACGACAACCAGGCCAAAACAGACGCGGGATTTGTTTCCCTGCTGGGCGATAACGCAGCAGAAAACTGGCATAGCTACGGCAAGACCACTATGGGCAAAGCCTGGAAGGTAACCAATGGTGTGCTGCACCTGGATGCGGCCAGCAAGAAAGACTGGCAGACGGAAGAGGGTGGCGACATCGTTTCGAATGAGGAGTATGAAGACTTCGACCTGAAGCTGGACTGGAAGATCGCCGCCAAAGGAAACAGCGGTATTATGTTCTATGTTATCGAGGACACCACCAAGTATAAATATCCCTGGAATACAGGTCCGGAATACCAGGTGCTGGACAACGGAACGCCTACCACTCTGGGACATCCTGATGGAAAGCTGTATACGCACCGAGCCGGAGACCTGTATGACCTCCTGGCCTCAAAAGAGGCAGTAAAGCCTGCCGGGGAATGGAATGCCGCCGAGATCGTAGTGAATAAAGGCAAGCTGGATTTTTACCTGAACGGTCAGCATACGCTTTCCACTACGCTCTGGGATGAGAACTGGAAGAAGATGATCGGCATCAGCAAGTTCAAGGACATGCCCGGATTCGGCAGTTTCAAAAAAGGAAGAATCGCGCTACAGGACCATGGCAATGATGTATGGTTCCGGAATATCCAGATCAAAAAAATGTAAGGAAGCAAAGGCTATCGTCGAGGCTTTTCTATACTATAAAAAGGACCCCGCCATGGCGGGGTTCTTTTTATTACAGGCGGTCGGCCGCTTTTTTGGCCTCCTCCATTTCCTTATCCAGCCCATAGGCTTTCTGGTAGTTCAATTTCGCTTCCGCCTTATCGCCCCTGACCTCGTCTATCTTTCCCATCCAGAAATAAAATAAGGCCGTAGCCGGCTTTACCCGCAAGGCCGTGCGGAAGTTCGCGGCGGCTTCGTCGTAGCGCTTCTGATTAAACAGCAGCTCACCTTTATCGAGGTAGGCATCCAGGAAATTGTAGTTGCTGCGGATGGCCAGGTCGTACTGGCGCAGCGCTTCGGCCGTATTGCCCTTTTTAGCCAGGTACAGC
>DATAHC010000174.1:0-3752 GCA_036263415.1 Flavisolibacter sp. | reverse complement strand
TATACAACCAGCAATAAAAATAATAACGTCTTCATGTCGCTAGTTTTGACAAAAGGCTGCCCAAAAGGGCAGCCCGGACGATTGCTTATAAAGAGAAAACTGTACTACGGTTTATCCCACCATACACGGGAAAGAAAATTATTGGCGCCTTGCCTGCTGATGGCTTCCTGATAATTGGAACCATTGGCAGACGATTCGGAAGCCGGGTATAACATTCTTCTGGGAATTTGTCCTCCTGTGGCATTGCCTGGATAATTCACCGGCGTCAACACGGGAAATCCACTTCTTCGCCAGTTAGACCAGGTTTCGTACCAGTCCAGATTTTCGAAGCTGGCAATCCAGTATTGAGTATTGATCTGGTCATACGTGTCTGCATAAGGATTGGCAGCCAGGTAGGCTGTAACATCACCAGAAGGAATGGCAGCTGCAGCACTATATTGCGCCAACTGACCCATAGCCTGTGTAATTCCATTAGCATAGTGGGTAGCGGCTGAGCTTCCGACATTGAAGCCACGTTTGGCGGCTTCGGCCAGAAGGAATTCATTCTGGGCAGCTGTAACCAGGAAGGTAGGCCCGTCAAGCTTTAAAAGTACATCACTTCTCAAAGTAGAATAATTATTGATATCACCTGGGTAGTTGGAAGCATGCGTAATATCGGTAGCCGCGCCATTCTGATCATATCCATTTGGAAGTCCCACCTGGTTGGCAGCCACAGTGCTGCCCGATGATTTAACCTTTGCGATCATAGATAATCTGGGATCATTGGTAGCCTTGAGTTTATCTACCAGCGTTTTACTTAAAAATACTTCACCGTTACCCGTGGCGTTCCATTCACCTCCCAGTATATTGCTATTTCTGTTTACGGTTGTTCTGCCGCCTGAAGCATCATGCACCACATAGGCATTATCTGCATTCTGTAGAATTACGCCGCCGGCATAAGCTTTCTCAGTCCAAGTCTTGGCAAGTCCTGCATCTACTTTTGTCAGTCGCATGCCCAGGCGAAGCATCAGCGAATAAGCCAGCTTTTTCCATTGCTGAATGGCATTCGCTCCACCTCTGTAAATAAGGTCGGCTGTACCTGGTTTATCTTTTGCGGGATCCAAAGCAGTTGCAGCCTGGTCCAGTTCCGCAAGCATATTGGTATAAATATCCTGCTGCTTGTCATATTTAGGCGTAAATACTCTTTCATAATATCCCAAACCCGCTTCGGAATAAGGCACATCGCCATATAGATCTGTAATACGGTGGAAGATCATTACTTTCATGATCCTTCCAATATTATACATATTGCTATACTGCGCCTTATCCTTGGTGATCTGTAAAAGATCGACCACATATTTTACCTGATCGCGGTAGGCAACATCAAAATAGGCTGATGCCCAGGCATCATTCTGCTGATACTTATCCCCGGCATACCAACTCGTATTAGCCAATTGCTGCATGAACATACTGGCATAAATGATATTCACCCGCCAGGTTTCATAGCTGAAATCGCTGTTACCGGTGTATTCCAACTGAGCCCTTGTGAGGTTATAACCCGGATTATAATTATTTACGGTAACACTATTCGGGTCCGTATTCAGTTCTTCAAAATTCTTGGTACAGCTTCCTAACAAAGCCACGATCAGGAAAGACTGTATCAGTTTCTTATAAATAGATCGCATACAAGCGGAATTTTAAGGTTGATCAAAAACGAACGTTCAGATTAAGTCCATAAGATTTCGTACTGGGTAGACTCGCATATTCCAATCCATAGGAAAAGCCATTGCTGTAGTTTGCCTCCGGATCGATGTTCGGGGAATCTCGTTTGATGTAGAACAGATTCCTTCCTACCAGTGATATTGTAATTCCCTGAGCGAAATGCTTCAATACTTTTCCGGGAATGGTGTAGGAAAGCGCCAGTGAACGCAATTTTATAAAGTCTGCACTGTAGGTCTGGAGTTTCGATATATTGGATAGCGCGCCATAATAATCCTGAGCTTTAAGATTCGTAGTAACTGAACCGCCGGCATCATCCACTCCACTCAGGTTAATACCGCCCTCTCTTCCATTCAGTGTTTCCTGATGCAAACCAGCTGCATAGGCACGGGCATTTGTACCGGAGTAAATAACGGCACCATATTTATAATCGATCAAGAATTCCAGACCAAAGTTTTTGTATTGAAACTGGTTATTCCACCCGCCCACTGTAGGGTGTATGCTTGTTCCGGCCGATACCAGTGTGTCAGCAGACTGAGGAAAACCACTTGCCGTTAAAACCAGAGATCCCTTATTATCTCTCTTGTAGTCGTATACCATCACCTGAAAGGCAGGAAGGCCCAACCTATTTTCAATAAAGCCCCTGGTGGTACGGCTTTGTGCGATACTCATGAAACGCTGTCCTTCTGCCAGCTGAACCACTTTATTTTCATTATAGGCTATATTGAAGGACGAATTCCATTTGAAATCTTTTGTACTGAATGGGGTTCCTCCCAGGGAAAGCTCAATTCCTTTATTTTCGATCTTACCAATGTTGAGGAGGGCCGTTTGGTAACCCGAAGTGATGGATACAGTTCCCTGAACGATATCATTGAGCGTTTGCTTTTTATACCAGGCCACATCAATATTAATACGGTTTTTGAATAAGGCTAACTGAGTACCCACCTCAAATTCATGGATCTGCAGCGGTTCCAATGCTTTATTCGGAATTTCGGTACCCAGATTTCCAATAGGCTGACTGGATATCGCGCCGCTTGTAGCATAGTATAAGGCAGTTTTGAAAGGGTCGCCATCTGAACCGACCTGGGAATAACCGACTCTTACCTTTCCGAAGCTCAGCCAGTTCGTCTTCAGATGCTCACTAAAAACATATGAGGCATTTACAGAAGGATAGTTATAGGAATTGTTAGTGATAGGAACGGCACTGGACCAGTCATTGCGGTCTGTAGCGTTCAGGAAAAGGAAGTTCTTATAGGCCAGTTCCAGGCTGCCGTACACAGAGCGTACATCTTTACGTGGCGTAGAGGTGTTAGCGCTTCTTGTGGTGGCTGCACCCGGGTTATACAGATAAGGGAAAGCCAGCCCGCTGGCATTGATCGTATTGATGCGTTCCCGACGCTGAAGGAGGTTGGCTCCTGCGGTAAAGCCGAAGGAAATATTCCTAGTGATATTCCTGTTGATACCCAGCAATACATCAGTATTCAGCTCATTGAAAAAACGATCGATCTCGTTATCCAGACTGCCTGCCTTTCTGTAGGCTGTTCCCGTAGGGGTAATCTGCGTGGCATTGAAGGCAAAGAAGTCATTTCCTACGCGGGCTTGCAGATAAAGCCAGTCCAAAGGGGCGAAACGCAGACTTCCTACACCAAATACCCGGTTCTTGCTGGTATTGTTTTGAAAACGAGCAGCGGCAAAATAAGGATTGGTTGTAAAGGCATCTGAACTGAATTGAACTTCATTGCCCTGATCGTCATATCCAGGTGCGAGATAATCTGCATTTACGTTCGGGGGAAGAAAGAGGATACCATAGTTTCCGTTACCAGGAGCATCACTCAGGTTGGATCGGTTTTTACCCGTTTCCTTTGCATAAAGAATATTTACCTGTCCGCTCCATTTAGAGGATAATTTATAATTCAGGTCAATATTTACATTATTACGGTTGTACTTGGCTCCCGGATAAACAGAACTGTTTCTGAGGTCTCCGAATGAAACACGGTAATTACCCATTTCACTGCCGCCGGAAATGGCTAAAGTATTCGTATAGGTAGCTCCGG
>DATAHC010000173.1:0-26119 GCA_036263415.1 Flavisolibacter sp. | reverse complement strand
CAATGAAAGCAGGAATGGCTGAAGGGTCAGCGGAATGCGATAGGCATAGTCATTCAACCAGTTGCTCATGAGATACCAGGCCACCGGTATGGCCACCAATCCACCCACCAGCAGCACCGGAACAAATTCCTTGAGGAACAGGTAGGACAATTGCGGAAGGCCTGCTCCCAGCACTTTACGGATACCGATCTCCTTCGTACGCTTCTGAATGCTTATCGATAATAATCCAATGACACCCAGGAATACAATGATCAGGGCCAGCACCGTAGCCAGTCCTGCTGCCTTTTTCAACTGGATCTCGTTCTGGTACAATCGTTTCAGCGCATCATCGATGAAGCTGTATTCGAAGGCTGATCCGGGTAATAAAGCAGACCATTTCTTTTGAATTGCTTCTATGGATGTACCTATATTTCCAGGCTTCAGCTTAAAGGAAAGATAACGGTAGGTATTGGAAAGCGCTACATGGGTGAAGAGTGCCGGCTGTATCTGATTCTTCATGGATCCACCCTGAAAATCTTTGACCACGCCAATCACTGTTAAGGGAAAATTACCCGGAAGGTAGACACGCTGGCCAATGGCATCTGACGCCTGTTTCCATCCCAAAGCCGCAACCGCTTTTTCATTGATGATGGTATTGGAAGTGTCGGATGTCTGTTCAAAGAAACGGCCGGCAATAATTGGAATCTTATAGGCTCCGGCATAATTCTCATCAGCCACCATGTTTTCGATCATCCGGGCGTGCGCTGAATCCTGTCCTTCCTTATAGACGGTCTGATTGCCATTTTCCCAGCCATTCGGTATCTGCCAGGAAAGTGAAACCTGGGCTACCTGCGGCAAGGTGGCAAACTCATTCCGTATGGCTTGCATATGCTGAACGCCTTTTGACGTCCAATCCCGCGGCACCTGTGCGGCCAGTACATATTCTTTATCATATCCCAGGTCCCTGGAAAAGAACAGGGCTACCTGTTTGGTAACGATCAGGGCCCCCGTGAGCACTACGGCAGCAGTAAAGAATTGAAAGCCTACGAGCGTTTTACGAAGCACACTATTGTCCTTTATGCTTTTGAATTTTCCTTTGATGGAATCCACAGCTTTCATTCCAGACAAGACCAGGGCAGGATACAATCCGGCAGCCAGTCCAATCAGTAAACCAAAGATCAGCAGTGCTGGAAAAAACCATAGTGGTAACTGACCAAGCGGTGTAATGGATTTCCCCAGTATATCGGAAAGGAAGGGTCGCGCTACGACGTAAAACCCTAAAGCCAGGATCGTAGCCAGGCCCACCAGTACTACAGATTCCAGCAAAAACTGGAACAGCAGTTGTTTCCGCTGCCCTCCCATTACCTTACGAACGCCAATCTCCCGGATACGGGTGGCAGACTTGCTGATGGATACATTGACGAAATTGATCACCGCCATCAGCAAGATGAACAAGGCGATAATGGAAACGGTAAACAGCATTTTCCGGACCAGTCCATTATCCTTAGCCAGGTAGTATTGATTCAGCGGGGCCAGGTTGGGGTGCATATTTGCCGCGATTGGCTCCGGAGCATTCTTGTTCAGGAGGTCCTGCATAGGCTTGAGTAAGGCAACAGGTTTAACCCCTGGCTGCAGCTCTACATAATTAACGATATAAGCATTCTGCCAGTTATCCAGCGTGCGGCCAAAGTAATCGATAGAGCTTTCCGGTATGAAAAAAGCATTATCGTTTTCCCGGTTCAGGAAGGTCACGGAATTCTCTTCCGGAGTGGCCATAACACCGGTGATCCGGAAATCGTGCCGTGAACCTGAGAAGCTTTGTATAGTCAGCGTTTCACCTACTACTTCCTTTTTACCGAAATACTTCAGTGCCCGGTCTTCCCGGATCACCAGTGAAAAAGGTTCGTTCAAAGCGGTGCGGGGGTCTCCATCCAGCAACCTGAATCCAAACATATTGAGCAGGGTACTATCCCCTATCTGCAATCCTTCCCGGAACACTTTATCGCCTTTGGAAACATTGGAGGTAACACCATCCCACCGGTAGTAATTTTTTACTAATGTGGGATATTGTTCCCTTAGGTTCTTTGCCATCGGCCCAACCGTTGTCAGTTCCATTCCCATGGTCGGATCCGTCCACTTACTCTGAATGATATACTGGTTGCTGTGGTTGCGTAACTCCTTATTTACCCTCGTTTCCTTCCAGGCATAGGCGCTGATCAATAAGGTAAATGCCAGTCCGATGGAGAGCCCGAAAAGGTTCAGCGAGGAATGGAACCAGTTGCGGCTGATGCTTCTCCAGGCAACCTTGATATAATTCTTTAGCATGGCTTAATTATTCAGTTCGTAAACTTTTTACAGGATTTCCCAGGGCCGTCCTGATGGCCTGGAAACTAATGGTGAACAGAGTTATGAATAAGGCGGCAAAAGCAGCAATGGCAAACATCCACCAACTCATTTCGATACGATAGGTAAAATCCTGCAGCCATTTGAACATCACCCAGCCGGCCACCGGGAAGGCAATGACAATGGCCACGATCACCAAACGAATGAAATCTCTGGATAACAACGTTACCACATTTGATACCGAAGCCCCGAGCACTTTACGGATACCGATCTCTTTGGTGCGCTGCTGGATGGCATAGGCCGACAGGCCGAACAGGCCAAGGCATGCCAGCAAGATGGCAATAGCCGTAAAAATATTCAAGACCTTACCCAAGCGCAGCTCGGCGCTGTACAACTTATCATAATCCGCATCCAGGAAATGGTACTCGAAGGGACGGTGGGGTATCATTCCCTTCCATTTCGCCTGCAGTCCGTCGATGGTCTGGGAAAGATGCGAACCGCTTACCTTGACCAGCATGGTGCTTGTCCATTCTTCATTAAAGAGGACGAGGGGCTTGATCGGATTATGCAGCGAGGAAAAATGAAAGTCGCGGATCACAGCTTTCACATAACCCGGGCGTTGATTGCCCAGGAACATTTTCTGGCCAATGGCATCTTCAGGCTTCTTCCATCCGAGTTCCCTGGCGGCTGATTCATTGAGTATGTAATGATATTGCTTTTGGTTCTGACTGTCCTTCATCACATCCAGCACATCCTGGTGATTGAAATCGGCACCTGCCAGGATATGAATTCCAGTTGTTTTAATGAACTCCTCATCTACCGGGTTAGCGGTAGTCATGATCTGGGTTTCTTCAGGCATGGAGGCCGAACGCATATTATAGCCGCCCAGAATATTGGTGGGATCATTTACCGCCCTTGCTATATTCTGTACACCGGGAACTGTTTTGAACTCCGTTTTCAAGGCGTCTATGTTTTTCATCATCTTGCCATCCATTGGCATTACCAGTACGTGATCGCGGTCGTAACCCAGATCCTTCGTCTGAATAAAGTGCAACTGGTTCTGTATAATGAAGGTGGCAATGATGAGGAATACGGAGATCACAAATTGAAATACGATCAGCGAGCGGCGCAGCCACAAGCCCGAAGCCGTATTCTTAAAAGAACCTTTTAATACTTTTATCGGCTGGAACCGGGCCAGGATCAATGCCGGATAACTACCTGCCAGGAAACTGATGCTCAACATCACTATAAAAGCAAAAAGCAGGATAAATGGTGAGAACAGATCTTTAAGACCCAGCTCCCTGTCGGCCAGGTTGTTGAAGGCCGGCAGCACCAGTGCGGTCAAAGCCAGGCTAAGGCAGAGCGACAGGAAGGTAATGATGACTGATTCATTGATGAATTGCCAGAATACCTGTTTCTTTTCAGCTCCTGCCACTTTGCGGATGCCTACTTCCTTCGCACGCTCCATGGAACGGGCCGTGCTCAGATTGATGTAGGTGAAGCAGGCGATCAGCAGCATCAGGATGGCTACGGCGCCAACAATATATACATATGTAATGCTGTTGTTTGGTTCGAACCCGCTGTATTCGGAATGCAGGTGAATGCTTTTAAAGGGTTCCAGTTGGAACGTTACATAATCTGATCCGCTAACCTCCCCTTTCATTTCATTTTTCATAAAACCTGGGATCTTGGCCTGCAGCGCGGATATGGAAGCAGCATCTTTCAGCAACAGGAAGGTGGTATAGTTTGCATTCCAGTAGGTTTCTTCCTGATTGGCGCCCAGAGTTGAAAAAGAGGCCAGGAAATCATACTTGATCTGGGAATTGGACGGGCAATCCGCAATTACACCGGTAACCTGGTAGTCCGTTTCATCACTCCCCACCTTTATGGTTTTGCCAACAGGATCTTCCTTTCCGAAATAGCGTTCGGCACTGGAGGCCGTCAGGACTACTTTATTAGGGCCGGATAAGGCATCTGATTTACTTCCCTTCAGCAAGGGGAATGAGAACAGATCGAAAAAGCTGGAGTCGGCAAACATAAAGCGCTTCTCGTTGAATTGCTTATCCTGATAATGCACGACCCTGGAAGCCTGTGTCATTCGTACGGATGCTTCCACCTCAGGAAATGTTCTTTTAAAGACCGGCGCCACTTTCGTACTGGTATAGTTGCCTTTGTTAACGGAGCCACTAAAGCTGTATTCCATGATCATCCGTACGATCCGGTCACCCTTTTGCTGAAAGCTGTCATATCCCAGCTCATACTTTACATAGAGACTCATCAGGAGGCAACAGGTAAGACCTATGGCCAGTCCTGCTATATTGATCAGGGAAAAAGCCTTGTTTTTCCAGAGATTGCGCCAGGCTATGCGGAAATAATGCTGTATCATTTATAACGATTTATATGATCGGAACTATTATTCATTCTTTAAACTGATGACCGGGTTGGCTGATGCCGCACGGATGGCCTGAAAGCTGATCGTGAAAACAGCGATCAGCAGCGCCGCCAGTCCGGCCATGATAAATACCGTCCAGCTGATCTCGATGCGGTAGGCATACTCCTGAAGCCATTGGTGCATCAGCCACCAGCCCAGCGGGAAAGCGATCAGGATGGACCATCCCACGAGCTTCAGAAATTCCAATGAAAGTAATCGCGCCAGACCCTGAACGGAAGCGCCCAGCACCTTCCGGATACCAATCTCCCGGGTTCTTCTTTCAGCCGTATAGGCAGCCAGGCCAAACAAGCCCAGACAGGAAATAAGGATGGCCAGCAGCGCGAAAAGTCGCGATAAACGCCCTATAAGCTTTTCACTTTTAAATAACTGATCGAAATTCTGATCGACAAAACTATATTCCATCGGGTAGCCCGGATTGAATTGCCGGAACAGCGCTTCCAATTTTGCAATCGCTGCTTCCGCTTTAATGCCGGGTCGTGCCCTTGCATAGATGTAATTCGCCCACTCTGGCCGCTGATAGAAAAGAGCCGGCTTCGGCTTCGCGTACTGGTCACCGAATATAAAATCCTTTACCTCACCGATCACCGTAAAACGGGTGCTATCCTGCATGATCACTGCGCCAATGGGATTTTCCAGACCCATCTCCTTCGCCATGGATTCATTGATGATCATACTCAGGCTGTCAGCCGATCCATTCGCATTAAAATCTCTACCTCTGATCAACTGCAGTCCGGCTGTTTGCAGGTAATCCGGCCCGATAGCGTCATGGGTGACCTGAAGCTTCCGGTTCGGGTCCTTGCCCTGCCAGGAAAAGTTTTCAGAGGCCTGCCCCATTTCCAGGATGTTTAAATTGGCCAGGGAAACATGATCAAACAAACTACTGGCTTTCAACTCCTGTGAGAACGCGTTGAAATGATCCTTGATGGCACCCCGGGCAGGGACCTGTATCAGATTTTGCTTGTCATAACCCAGCTGCCGGTTGCGCACATAATTCACCTGCTGGTAGATGATGATGGTACTGATGATGAGCACGATGGATATGGTAAACTGAAAAACGACCAAACCTTTACGGATGAACGTAGCATTGGCGCCGGACAGCTTCAGCGATTTAAGTACGGCTATAGGTCTGAAAGAGGATAAATACAAAGCGGGGTAACTACCTGATACCAACCCGCATAGCAGAGCGATAACAGCTAGTCCGGCTGCGTGAAGTGGATTGCCCAGGCTGAATGTAAGCTGCTTTTCCACCAGCGTATTAAAAAGCGGCAGCACCAGCGCTATGAGGGCGGCAGCCATAACAACAGCCACCAATGTCATTAGCAGTGATTCGCCCAGGAACTGGAGGATCAGTACCCTGCGTTCGGCCCCCAGCACTTTTCGTACCCCAACCTCCCTGGCTCGTTTTTCGGAACGGGCCGTGGAGAGATTCATGAAATTGATGCAGGCGATCAGTAAGATGATCCAGGCAATAGTGGTAAACAATTTAACATAAACGATACGGCCGCCCGACTGCTTTCCATCTACAAAATTATTATAGAGCCTCCAGTCCTTCATGGCAAACAGAAACAACTGCGAAGTGATGGAGGAATCTTTCGAATGCAGGTACTGGCTGATACGCGTATTCACCTGTTTCCAATCCGTGGCCGGCTCCAGCTGCACATAGGTCATCGTACCGCTGTTCTGCCAGCTATTGAGCCAATCATTATCATTCAGGTAATTCTGAAAAGGGATCAGCCAGTCAAACTGCAGGGTCGCATTCTCCGGAACGTCTTTAACAACGCCGGTAACTTCAAACGTCTGCCGGTTATTGATGGAAAGGGTCTTCCCTATAATATCGGTGCTGTTGAAAAAGCGACGGGCCATGCTTTCCGAAACGACGATCGAATTGACCTGCCGGAAAGCCTGCCTGGGATTACCTGCCAAAAAGGATTGAGTGAACATTTGAAAGAAACTGGAGTCTACACTTAACCCCTTTTCATAAATGCTTTTTACGCCCAGGGTAATCAGCTTTGACTGTTTCCAGGAAGCACGGCAGGTTGCTTTTATACCTGGTATTTCTGCCTGCAGGCCGGCCGCCAGCAGTCCTGGGGTTACGGGATACGTTACCGGGTTGGAATCATAAGGATGGTGTTCCATGACCTGATAAATATGTTCCCGGTCCTGCTGCTGACTGTCGAAGGAATATTCATCCGCCACCCATAAAAAGATAAGGGCCGCAAAGGTGATCCCTACGGAAAGTCCTGCTATATTCAGCAGGCTGAAGGTCCGGTTTCGGACCAGGTTACGCAGGGCTGTTTTGAAATAATTGCGGAACATAGTGAGCTCGATGGTTTATAGTTACAGCGCTTTCATACTATTCTGAACGCAGGCTTTTTACAGGATTGGCAAAGGCAGCCCGTACGGAGCGGTACCCTACCGTCATCCAGGCAATGATGATGGACCCCAGTATGGCAATGGCAAAAATGCCCCATCCCAGTTGTATACGGAACACAAAGTTCTCCAGCCAGCTGCTCATCATATACCAGGCAACCGGAACGGCGATCAGAAAGGCCAGTACGATCAAAACCGTAAACTCTTTTGAAAAGAGGTACAGGATATGAAACACGGATGCCCCCAACACTTTCCGAACCCCAACCTCTTTGGTACGCTGCGCTGCCATGAAGGAAACCAGTCCATACAAGCCCAGGCAGGATATAAATATGGCAATGGCCGCAAAGATTTTGTACAATAAGGAAAGCTGTTGCTCCTGCTTGTAAAAATCATTGATGCTCTCATCCATAAAAAAGCTGGTGTAGGCATATTGCGGGTAAAACTCGTTCCACGCTGACTGAACCGAAGCCTGGAGCTGTTGCAGGTTATTGGTGCGTAGCTTGATCCCTGTCCTGCTGTACGATTTATGGCGTTCGGCGATCATCATTGGCCGGATCTCTTCGCGGAGGGAATTTGTTTTGAAGTCTTTTACCACACCTACAATGGTTCGCCAGGGACTGCGACCGGTGCGCATTTCTTTACCGATAATATCTTTCGGGTCTTTCACACCCAGCTTGTGCACCAGGGTCTCATTCACGACCACTTCTTTGGTGGTATCGCTTTTTTCATAAGCCCTTCCGGCCACCAGCTGCAATCCGTAGGTTTTAAAATAGTCCGCGTCTCCGTATTTGAGATACAGCGTGTAATTTTCATCGTCCTTATGATCGAAAGCGAAATTGGTGCCCCAGTTATTATCGGATGAGGGCACGTCGGCACTGAAGCTGACAGACTGCACACCCGGCAGGCCTAATAATTTTGATTTAAAGGAGGGCTGGGAAGCAATGACCGTACTGTCGGCATTCCCATTTAATACCAGTAACGCTTCTTTGTTGAAACCCAAATCCGCGTGCTGTACAAAGCTCATCTGGCTTACCGCCACTATGGTTCCGATGATCAGTACCTGGGAGATGGAGAACTGCAGCACCACGAGCGCCCTACGCAACGAAATACCGCCAACCGTGGCAGAAGTAATCTTGTTCTTCAGGGCCAGTGAAGGATTGAATCGGGATAATACCAAAGAGGGATAGGTGCCGGACAGCAGAATGACCACTAAACCCGTTACGATCAGGAATAATAAAGTAGGCAGATGAAAAAGACTCAGCTTCTCCTCAATGGAGGTAACGTTTTTAAGATAGGGCATACACACCACGGCGATGATTACGGAAAGGATCATAGCCACCAGAACAATGAGGGTGGTTTCGCCGATCACCTGCCAGAACAATTGCTTTCTGTTGCTTCCAAGCACCTTTCGCACACCGACCTCCTTGGATCTCCTCACTGCCTGTGCTGTGGAAAGATTGATGAAATTGATACAGGCCATCAGAATCACAAAGACGCCGATCAGGGCCAGTGTCCAGATTCCGGATTTGCTGATCTGGTGATCACCGAAGGTTCCGAAACGGGTATCGAAATGGGCTTCATTCAACGGTAACAGCAGATTGGTGCGCACACTCCGGCTGTTCTCTTTCGGGTAGTATTTTCTACTGAAGGTTACCAGCTGCTGCGCCAGTTGTGCCTTCGTCATATTTTGCGGCAGTAAGGTAAAGATCTGGAAATTGCTGGTGGTACTGCCCCAGTCTGTTGTATAGCCATACAGGTCCGGATTGGATTTGTAGGTTTCAAAAGAGGTAACGATAGCCAGCGGAAGTCCGGTATTTAGGGGAATATCTTCCAGTATGCCATTTACTTTTACGGTGATGGCATTATCCAGCTTCAGGTATTGTCCAACGGCCGTTTTCCAGTCGCCAAAATATTTAATAGCCTGCTTTTGGGTAAGTACCGTGCTGTTTGGTTCTTTCAACACAGCCGGAGAACCAGCCAGCCATTTATATTGAAACACCTGAAAAAACTGTGGATCCGCAAAGAAATATCCCGTTTCCTCTATGAATTTCTTTTCATTCGTTGCTGCGTTTGCATCATTGCCTAAAACAGTAACCTGGCTGCCGTAACTAGCGCTCAAAGCGCCTGAGATGACCTGGGGAATATCATTGCGTAATGCTTCCAGTGCCGGGTAGGGAATGCCGGGATTATAAAAAACGCCATCGGGGTATTTACTTTCCGTAACCACCTGCATGATCCGGTCCTTGTTGGGCTGAAAATCCTCATACGACAGCTCATAGCGAACAATGGTAAATACCAGTAAGGCAGCCGCCAGCCCTATCGCGAGGCCGCTGATGTTGATGGCTGTATAAGCTTTCCTGCGGATCAGGTTTCGCCAGGCTATGGTTATATAATTTCTAAGCATTTGTTGAATATTTCGAAATGGTTCACAAGGACCGATTCAGTAAACCCGGGTTTATTTTAATGATAAAGTGATCCGACCACTTCCTGCCGTGGCGCTCACCGGTATACCTCCGCCATTCAGCTTACCCTCCAGTTGGTCATCATCCATTTTTCCATCGAAGTGGCTGAGCGCATCGGTCTTGATCCTGTTCGCGTATAATTTAAGATCGACACCTTTGGATTTAGGTAATTCCAGGTTGATGTTGCCGCCGGAATTGCTGATCTTCACATACTGACCGAGTTCTTTAAAAGAAACACTGATATTTCCACCACTGGTTCCTGTTTCCAGGCTGCAGGCGAGCTGGCTCATTTGAATGCTGCCTCCGGAAGTAAAAGCATTCATCTGGCCCTGGATATTACTGGCCTGTACGCTTCCGCCACTGGTAGTAGCCTTGATCGTCCCTTTCAGATCATCCAAATGCAGTGACCCGCCACTGGTGCTCAGGCGCAGGTTCCCTTCCGTTGATGTAGCCGTAATGCTGCCGCCGCTGGTGGTGAGGTCGATTTCATCTCTGGAGTTGGTAACCTGTATGCTGCCACCGGAGGTGACTCCATTTACTTTCCCGCTTACGCCATCAACTGTCAGGCTTCCTCCACTGGTAGTAAATTCCTGCTTGCCAGAAATATTGGACAGGCTGATGCTGCCTCCGCTGGTGGTGAGATCCGTTGATACATTCTTTCCTGTGTACACCCGGAAAGAAATATTCAGCGCTTTTTTCCAATCCTGGATCTTTTCCCTGGCTCTTGCCCTGGCGGAAAGCGTGTTTCCGGACACCTCTACCTTCAATTCATATTTTTCATCCAGCATCTTCTGTATCTCTTCTTTGCTTAAGTTTTCCCTGGAATTGTTGGGGGTTATATACACTTCTATTCTTGCATCGCTCGCCACACTGGCTACACTGATGCTTCCGCCCGAAGTTTCCACCTGCACATTTTTTATCTGATCGGCCGTCAGGGGCTTCGTCATAAAAGGCACCTTGTCATTCTGGGCATGAGCCTGAAGGAAAGCAAAGGTTATGAGCAGTGCCAAAAGCAGGGACGATTTTTTCATATGCTTCATATTATTGTTTATTATTCGGTTCTCAGATTTTTGATGGGGTTGGCCAGTGCTGACCGAATCGCCTGAAAGCTGATGGTGAACAGGGCAATACCAAGGGCAATACATCCGGCCAAAGCAAAGATCCACCAGTTGATATCGACACGGAACGCAAAATCCTCCAGCCATTTATGCATAGCATACCAGGCCAGTGGAGAAGCGATCAGGAAAGAAAGCAGGACCAACCGCACGAAATCCTTCGATAATAATTGAACAATGCCCTGCACACTGGCGCCTAATACCTTCCGGATACCGATCTCCTTGGTGCGCTGTTCAGCAATAAAGGCTGCCAGTCCAAATAATCCCAGGCAGGCGATCAGGATGGCCAGGACAGAAAAGATCAAAGCGATCTTTCCGGCTCTTTGTTCGCTTCTGTACATTTCATTAAAGGATTCATCCAGGAAGCGGTAGCTGAAAGGAAGCGATGGCGCCATTTCCTTCCATTTGCTTTCAATGGATTTCAATAAGGCAGGAACCTGTTCTGCCTTGACCTTGAAGGAGGCCAGACCTGTAGACGATCCCAGGAAAAAGGCCAGTGGACCCACATCTTTCCGAAGCGACTCGAAATTGAAATTCTTTACGACACCGATGATCGTAAGCCCCGCATCATGGTTGGGCCCGCCTTCGGAAGAATAGATCTTTTTGCCGATAGGATCCGCATACCCCAGGATGCTGGCCAGCCGCTCATTGATAATGATAGCGGAGGAGTCCGTACCGTAATCCTTCGAAAAATTCCGTCCTTTTACCAATTGCATACCCATGGTGTTCAGGTAATCATAATCTATGGTCCAGGTTTGCATTCCGAAACCGTTTGATGCATTCATCACGGCATCTTTAGAGAAGGAGTTATCATTCCGGCTGGAATTCGATACCGGAAGGAAAGCACTCAGGGTTCCCGAAATGACACCGGGCAACCGGGTCACTTCATTTTTGAAAGCAGCTGCATTCTGCTGCAGGGCATACGTATCGTCAACAATCAGCACCTGGTCTTTCGAATAACCCAGGTTTTTGTTCTGTATATAATTCAGTTGCCGGTAGATAACAATCGTTCCGATAATGAGAATGATAGAGGTGGCAAATTGCACCACCACCAGGAGGCTGCGCAGGCTGACTGTGCGGTTACCCATTTTGATCTTGCCCTTCAGCACTTCTATCGGCCGGAAACCGGAAAGATAAAATGCGGGATAACTGCCAGCCAGCAATCCAACCAGAAAAGGAAGGGCAATAAGCAGTGGCAGTAATAAGGGAGAAAACAGAACGGAAAGATGCATTTGCTTATTCGCGATGGTATTGAAAAGCGGCAGTATAAAATAAGCCAGGCCCAGGGCAATGGCCATAGACAGCACTACCATCAGGGTAGATTCGGTGAGGAATTGCGTGATCAATCCTTTGCGCTCGGTACCCAGTACCTTCCGGATGCCGACCTCCTTTGCCCTGTTAGCCGATTTAGCCGTGGTCAGGTTCATGAAATTGATGCAGGCAATCAGGAGAATAAAGAGTGCCACTGCAGAAAATATATATACATATTGGATGTTTCCGGACGGACTGATCTCAAATGCCCGGTCGGAATGAAGATGAATATCTGTTAAGGGGATCAGCGAATATTCCAGTTTATTACCCGACTTTTCAAATTCGGCTATGTTGGTAATATTCATGAAAGCCTTAGCTTCCGGGATCGCATATTTATCAATGTATTGAACAAAATTCTTCTGAAAGGCTTTATAGTCGGTACCTTCTTTCAGCACCAGGTAGGTATTGAAATTATGACTCAGGAATTGCCCCCAGTAATAATTAATATTCTTCATTGAAAAATAAAAATCGAACCGGAAATGAGAATTCTGAGGAAGGTCCTTTACTACTCCGGTTACTTTATAGGCCGTAAGCGTATTATCATTCGTTTCCAGCGTCTTTCCCAATGCATCCGTAGTGCCGAAATATTTACGGGCCGCTGATTCGGATATAACAACGGTGTTCGGCTCATTCAGCGCCGTGGCGAGATCTCCGGCAATGGCCGGTACGCTGAATACGGAAAAGAAGGTGGAATCCACATGCGCCAACCGCGATTCCGTTATGAACTCTGTCCCTTTTTTCACCAGCTTACTCCCGGTGTTGGTGTACACCCTGGCAAACTGCTCTACCTGAGGATAGTCCTTTTTCAGGGTGGGCCCCATCATATCGGATGTCTGCGGCAGGTGCAGGTCGTTACCGCCGAATTTGATATCGGCATTGATGCGGTAAATGCGATCGGCATGCTTGTAAAAGCGATCGTAACTCAATTCATCCAGAACATACATGGAGATGAGCAGGAAGCAGCAAAGGCCCGAGGCAAGACCCAGCAGATTGATCAGTGAAAACGATTTTTGTTTCCACATACTCCTGAAAGCGATCTTCATATAATTCCTGAACATAAAATGTGTTTATTCGGTTCTTAAATTTTTAATGGGATTGGCAAGCGCTGCCTTGATGGCCTGGAAGCTTACGGTGAACAGGGCTATGGCAAAGGCCACCAGGGCGCTGATGAGAAAGATGGTCCAGTCGATCGTAATCCGGTACGCGAAATCCTGGAGCCATTGCCGCATCAGGAAAAACGCCAGTGGTGAAGCAATGACCAATGCGATCAGCACCAGCCTGATAAATTCTTTTGATAACAACACAGCAATGCCACCGACACTGGCACCCAGCACTTTGCGAATACCGATCTCTTTTGTTCTTCTTTCAGCTGCATAGGCGGCCAGCCCGAAAAGTCCCAGGCAGCCGATGAAGATGGCTACACCGGCAAAAATGCCCAGCAATCCTTTCAGCTTATCCTCCGCCTCATACATATGACCGAAATTCTCATCCATGAACTGGTACTGGATGGGGTATTCCGGCGAATATTTATTCCAGGTAGCCGTTACGGCGGTAATGGCACGTTGCATATCTGAAGCACGCAACTTAACGGCAACTTTCCAATAGGCTGGTGGATAAATCTGCAGAATAGCCGGTTGAACTGTCTCGTAAAGACTTTTATAATTGAAATCCTTTACTACACCGATGATCTGGCCTCTTTTGATGGAGTCACCGGGTTTCGGATCCCAAAGATTCCATTGCAGGGGTTGACCCAGGGCTTTTTCAGGTGTTCCATAACCCAGTTCCTTTACAGCTGTTTCATTGATGATAAAAGCATGATCCTTATCTGAAACGTTAGAAGATGAAAAGTCTCTTCCGGCAATAACGTTCAGTCCCATGGTCCGTACATAATCCGGGTCAACCATCAATTGGGTGACCGGATAGTTCTTTACCGAACCTTCCAGGGGTACGGCAATCTCATCACCCGCCACCATGTCTCCCGGAAAGCCATAGCCTATGGATACCGATTGCACACCGGGCTTTTGCAACAGGTCATTCTTAAACGCTTCATAATTCTTGTTCATGTTATCACCACGCATGGGGAAGAACAGGATCTGATCTTTATTGAAGCCCAGGTCTTTATTATGTAAATAATCTACCTGCCGGTATACCACCAGTACGCAAACGATCAGCAGCGCAGATAAGGAGAATTGAATGACGACGAGTACCTGGCGAAGCCAGTTCTTTTTCCCGGGCGACGATTCACCTACCGATCCTTTTAGAACCTTAACGGCCTGGAAGCGCGTTAATACAAGGGCCGGATAAAAGCCGGCCAGGATGCCAACCAGTAATCCGGCCAGCAGTAACAGGAACAGGAATATAGGATTGGCAAAAATGCCTGCACTGATTGCTTTACCCGTAAAGCGGTTTTCCAGTGGCAGTAACAGTAACGTAAGACCAATAGCAACCAGGATACTGATCAGAGTCAGCAATACGGTTTCGCTGGTAAACTGCAGCAATAACTGGCGGCGGTCCGCTCCGATCGACTTCCGGACGCCGACTTCCTTGGCGCGGCGGATAGATTTGGCCGTGGCCAGATTGATAAAATTAAAACAGGCGATCAAAAGGATAAAGACGGCTATGATGGTAAGCGCTTTTACATAGGTGATGTTTCCCTTGATCACCGAATCATCGAACTGTACGTCGGCAGAATAGAGATGAATATCCCGCAGTGGTTGAAAATATGGAAGGTAGGTGAACCCTGCCTCTTTCGTAACCGGAAAGGCTTTCTCTTTGACGATGGCCTGAAGCTTGGACTCCAGCAAACCGGGAGCTGAACCACCCTTCAGCTTTACATATGTATAGAACTGCTGCCAGCCCCAGCTGCTCATGCGTTCTGCCGGCAGGTTTACGGTAGGCATTGAAACCAGGTAATTCAGGTCCAGGTGAAATTTGTTCACAGGCTCCAGCACCCCGGTAACTTTCAGGGGTTGCTTGTCCATTACCAGGGTCTTGCCGACCGGATTTTCATTTCCGAAAAATCGGGATGCCATCTCCTGGGTCAACACTACCGTATTGGGCTCTGTTAAGCTTTTAGCGGCTACTCCATATTTAAAGGTCAGGGGAAAAATGGAGAAGAAGTCCGCTTCAACGGCCATTCCCTTTTCTTCATAAAGAT
This sequence comes from Flavisolibacter sp., assembly GCA_036263415.1. GTDB lineage: Bacteria > Bacteroidota > Bacteroidia > Chitinophagales > Chitinophagaceae > Flavisolibacter. The sequence goes on along the minus strand of DATAHC010000173.1, from coordinate 10,930 downwards.
TTTTACCGGCCGCTTCAAAAAGTGTTTTAGAAGGAATACGCAGAATTCTCGAGGTAAAAGCCACCTCTGGAAACTCCTGAAGTGCAGTGGCAAAGGCAGGTGGCGTATACGATAGCCGGTGGGTTCCCTGATTATCAGTTCGCGTGTCGACAATTCTATATACCTGACTACCTTCCGCTATGTTCTGATCATACTGATTCTCATCCCGCACAAACAAGCCGATCAGCAGGCAGGCTGTCAGGCCCATGGCGAGACCAATGATATTAATAAACGAAAACCCGGCCTGCTTGATCAGGTTGCGAACAGCCACTTTCCAGTAATTTCGGAACATAGTATACGTTTTATTCGGTTCTCAGATTCTTAACAGGATTCGCCAGGGCTGCTTTGATCGCCTGGAAACTGACCGTTAACAGGGCAATGAGAAAAGCAGAGATTCCTGCCACCGCAAATACCCACCATTCAATGCCGACACGGTACGGATAATTCTGCAGCCATTTATACATGCCATATCCTGCCAGCGGAGCAGCAATTACTAAGGAGATCACTACCAGCTTCATAAAATCTTTGGACAAAAGCGTAGTGATATTGGTTACGGAAGCACCCAATACTTTCCGAACCCCGATCTCTTTCAGGCGGTTCTGCGCCATATAGGCGGCCAGGCCAAACAGACCCAGGCAGGAAATGAAAATGGTGAGTCCTGCAAACAAGGCTGCCAATGTGCCGGTCCTTTTCTCATCCTCGAATTTGAGTGCATAATCTTCATCGATGAACCGGTATTCGAAAGGATATTCCGGGTTATACTTTTTGAAAATGGATTCCATGGCCTTCAGGCTCTGGGATAATGGCTTATTGGGATTCAGTTTCATGTGCATCACATTGAACCAACCCTGGCTGCCTTCAATCACCATAGGCTTCAGCGGATAATAAGGCGATTGGAGAATAAAGTCCTTGATCACACCCACCACATGCCATTCTTTTCCATTATCCTTAATCAGCTGTCCCAAAGGTTCTTTGAAGCCCATGGCTTTTACGGCAGACTCATTCAGCAGGATGCCCAGGGAGTCAGTCGGATATTCTTTCAGGTTAAAGTCACGGCCGCTGATCAGCTGGAAGCCGGCCGTTCTAACAATATTCTCGTCTGCGCAGAAGCGGTCAAAATCCGTTTTGTCATCCGGCGCCTTTCCCGCCCATTCAAAGCCCCAGCTGTCGCTCCACCCTTGGGTAAGCGGTGCACTGGTTTTACTGATGGAGGTAGCAATGCCTGCATTGAGTAATTCATTTTTTACGAGGTCGTAATTCTTATCCAGGTCACCTGTCAGCATATGGTACACCAGGTTATTCTTATCATATCCGGTATCCCGGTTACGGGCATGATCGATCTGCTGTTTCACGATGATAGTAGAAATGATCAGCATGATGGCAAATGTGAACTGCAGCACCACCAGCACCTTTCTGGGAGTAACCAGCGCATTGGTGGGTTTGAACACGCCTTTCAGAACACGTACCGGTTGGAAGGATGACAGGTAAAATGCCGGGTAACTTCCCGAAACAACTCCTGTGAACAATATAAAGAGAAGGGCATAGATCCAGTAGCTGGTGTCGGAAAAATCAATAAAAAGATGCTTATCGGTAAGTTTATTGAAGCCGGGAAGGCTGAGTTCCACAATACCGATGGCTACGATTCCTGCCAGGAAAGCAAGGATGATCGATTCTCCGATGAACTGGCCGATCAGGGAGCCTTTCCTGGCGCCAACTACTTTGCGGATGCCAACTTCCTTAGCGCGCTTCTCGCTGCGTGCGGTACTCAGGTTCATGAAATTAATACAGGCGATCAGCAGGATGAAACCGGCAATGATGCCGAAGAGCCGTACGAATTCAATCCGCCCGCCGTCTTCCACCCCTGCGGTGAACTTGGAGTACAATCTCCACCGGTCCATTGGATAAATAAAGAATTGGCCTTCCTGGTCGTCCTTATCATATTTCTTACGCAGGGTTTTCATCTTGGGAGCTACGGAAGCCAATGTTGCATTCTTCTTCAGCATGACATAGGTTCGGGTGGAATTATTACCCCAGTACTCATCATCACCGCCTTGTGAGCGCAGATAAGACCAGGGTACCAGGTATTCGAAATTGAAACGGGTATTATTGGGCGGGTCTTTCACAATGGCCGTTACGGTAAAATTGTCTTTGTTGTCGATCTTGATGGTTTTGCCCATAGCCTCTTCCGTTCCAAATAGCTTTTTCGCCAGCTTTTCGGTCAGCACGATATTGTGCATATCCATCAGTGCGGTTTTGGCATTTCCTTTTACCAGGGGAAAGCTGAAAAGATCAAAGAATCCGGAATCAACCGTATTGCCTTTGGCTGTCAGCCGCTTCTCTCCTACGGTAAACAGAAGATCGTTCGGCCAGTTCACCCGAACGGCCTCCTCCACCTCCGGCAGGTCGCGCTCCAATGTGCGGGCAAGAACTTTAGGTGTGGTATTCCAGGCCTGCAGCTTACCACTGAACTGGGCCAGGTTCCAGGCTTCATAGATGCGATCCTTCTTTTCATGGAACTGATCGTAGCTAACTTCATTCTGGATCCATAAAAAGATCAGCATCGCACTGGCCATGCCAATGGCCAGACCGGAAATATTAATAATGGAAAACGCTTTGTTGCGCAACAGGTTGCGGAAGGCCACCTTGAGGTAACTTTTAAACATGTTGTACGATTATTCGGTTCTTAAATTTTTAATGGGGTTTGACAAGGCTGCCTTTACGGCCTGGAAGCTGATGGTGATCAGCGCAATGGTCAGGGCAAACAGGCCTGCCAGCGCAAAGATCCACCAGCCGATATCGATACGATAGGCAAAGTTCTCCAGCCATTGATGCATGAAATACCAGGCGATCGGCGAAGCCACTACCAGGGCTACTGCAACAAGCAGCAAAAATTCTTTGGAGATCAGGCCTACGATATGGGTGATGCTGGCTCCCAATACCTTGCGGATGCCGATCTCTTTTGTTCTGCGCACCACTACAAATGCGATCAGGCCCCACAAACCAATGCAGCAGATAAAGATGGAGATCGCTGAAAATGCCTTGAATAGTTCATAATCCCTGGTTTCCTGTTCATAGCGACGGGCCAGCGTTTCATCGATGAACTTCATCTGGTATACATCGTCCGTATAGACCTTTCTCCATTGGGATTCGATGGCAGCCAGCGTATTCTTCATTGAGTTCGGACTTACCCTGATTCCTGCCGCATAATAAAACGGTGGGAAAGGTGTCATCCCTACATTGGCGATCGCCTTATGAAGGGAAGTGGTATGAAAATCCTGCGTCACACCAATGATCACCGGATTCATATCATTGATGCCGACCTGGATCTGCCTGCCGATCACTTCTGATGGCTGCTTATAACCCAGTGTCCGCATGGTCGCTTCATTGATCACGATAGCGGCACCTTCCTTTTTCATTTCGCCCGGAAGGAACCAGCGACCGGCCAGTAGCTTCATTCCATAGGTTTTCAGATAATTCTCGTCGCAGGCAATGACCTTGATATTATAGTCTGAACCAGCCGGCAGTTCAGGCGCCTTAAGGCTGGTGCTGATATTATTATCCGTAATGGGAGCGCCGATGCAGAAAGTAACGACTTCCACTCCCGACTGATTCTGCAATAAGGATTTGAAGCCTTCGATCTTGGCGCTGTCACTAACAGGGAGGGATACTTCAACCACACCGGATTTATTGAACCCAACTTGCTTGGAATTGAAATAATGTACCTGCCTGGAGATGACCAGCGTACAAATAATCAGGGCAATGGAGGTAGTGAATTGAAAGACCACCAGGCCTTTGCGCACCAGGGCTGAACCTCTTCCCGGAAGATGCAATTGATTCTTCAGCGAAACGATCGGGTTGAACCCGGAAAGGATCAGGGCCGGATAAGCACCGGAGAGCAGGCTGATGACCAAGATTCCTCCAACAGCCAGGGTCAGGGAACGGGCATTCAACATCAGGTGCGCGGAAATGGATTTATCCAGCAGCTGATTAATGGAAGGCAAAACCAACAGGGCAATGAGTACACCGCAAAGTGCCGCCAGGGTTGTCAATACGATGGTCTCCATCAGATAAAGAGAAAATAACTGGGGCTTTGAGGCGCCAATCGTCTTACGGATACCTACCTCCTTCGCCTTGGAAAAGGCCAGTGAAGTAGCCAGGTTTACATAGTTGACGCAGGCGATCAGTATAATAAAGGCGCCCAGCAGCAACAACATTTTCAGGTATTGCCGGCTTACCGTATAGTTGGGATTGGAATTATCGAAGCGGGGATCGAAATGGATTTCGCTGACAGGCTGCAGGCCTAACCGTTCTTTTTTATCCGTCTCCGTTTCAGCATGGCTTTGAACGATCCGGTTCAGTGCTGCTCCGATGCCTGCCTTCGTTGGCTCATCCGGTACTTTAATATAGCAGTAACCATTACTGGTGAAGCCCCATTCATTGATATCCAGCCCGGACATGAGCGAGGAATTGAGCGTGGCGAAAGAAATGAATAGATTGACAGGAAGATGCGTGGTAGCAGGAATATCCTTTACCAGGCCGACGACCTGTATATCCACTTTATTGTCGAGACGAAATGTTTTACCGATCGGATCCTCTGTGCCAAAATAGCGCTTCGCCGTGCTTTCCGTGAGCACGGCGCTGTTCGGTGCCTCCATGGCCTTGTCCGGATTGCCTTTGATCCAGAAATGATCAATGGAACTGTAATCCATCACCTTGAAGAAAAGGGAGTCGGCAAATACGATATTCTTCTCACTGAAGGGCATTTTGTCCCCTGCTTTAATATTCCGGTCCCGGTCAAAATGGATCTGTGTGGCCAGCGCGCCAGGGTATTCGCTTCTGAAGAATTTGGCGGTAGGATAAGGCATAGTGGCCTCATCCTCTTTTTTGCCATCGCGTTCCTGCGTTCTGAAAACCCGGTAGATTTTGTCCTCTCCTGTATGCAACCGGTCAAAACCCTTCTCATAGGTGGCAATGAGGAACAGAAGTACGATAGCGGCAATACCGATGGCGAGGCCCAGGAAGTTGATCAGGGTAAAGCCTTTATACCGCCAGAGTCCTCTCCATATTTGTTTCAGGTTGTGCAGGAGCATAAGTTGGTTTTATTCGGTGCGCAAATTTTTAACCGGGTTGGAAGTCGCTGCTTTGATGGCCTGTACGCTGATGGTAACAAAAGCGATCAGTGCCGCCAGTAAGCCCGCCATAAAGAAGACCCAAACAGGCATGGAGCTTCTGTACGCAAAATCCTGCAGCCAGGAGTCCATGGCAAACCACGCAATGGGCAGCGAAATCAGGGCTGCGATTAGTACCAGCTGCAGAAAATCCCTGGATAAAAGTCCGACAATGCTGTTTACATCGGCGCCCAGTACTTTACGAATACCGATCTCCTTGATGCGCTGCGAAATCATAAAGGCAGACAAACCGAAAAGACCCAGGCAGGCAATAAAGATGGCAATGCAGGCAAAGGACAGGAAGATGGTCTTTTGCCGCTGTTCCGATTCGTAAAGCTGTCCAAATCGTTCATCCAGGAAGGTATAGGTGTAGGGTGTTTCCGGCAGAAAATTTTTCCAGGTATTTTCAATAAAAGCAAGTGTACCGGGCATATTAGCGGAACTGAGCTTAATAGATATGCCGTTCAAATTGCCGGTGAATACAGAAAACAGGATCGGTGCTATCTTCTGGTGCAGGGATTCAAAATGAAAATCCTTCACTACTCCGATTACACGCCCTTTTGCCCCCCCATACACTAGTTCTTTATTAATGGCATCTGAAGCATTTTTCCATCCCAGCAGCTGCACAGCAGTTTCGTTGATCAGAAAGCTGGAACTGTCGGTGGGAAACTCCGGTGAGAAATTTCTTCCTGCTACCATGGTCATGCCAAAAGCCGGTATGAAATGATAGTCTACAGAAAGATATTTAAGATCGATATTCAGTTGCTGCATGGTGTCCCCGGCAGGCAAGGCCACATCCTGCGCATCGAGGAGCCGGCCGGAAGGTACGCGTGAGGAACGGGCTACTTCCTTTACCCCCGGATTTTTGAGCAGCTCATTCCGGAAACTCTCGAACCGGTTGCCAAAGGCCGCCGTATTGGGCATGGTAAGAATATGATCTTTATTGAAACCTAATGATTTCTCCTGCATATAACGAAGCTGCCGGAACACGATCACCGTGCTTACGATCAGTATGATGGATATGGCGAATTGAACGACTACCAATGCTTTTCTCAGTGAAATGTTTCCTTTTACCCGGAATAATCCTTTCAATACCCTTACCGGCTGGAAGGAAGACATAAATAAAGCGGGATACAGACCGGACAGGATACCGATCAGAAAAGGCGCCAGTGCCAGGGGTAACAAGACCCTCCAGCTCAGTAAAAAGCGTATGGACAAATCCAGTCCGGAGAAGGTATTCAGCCAGGGCAGCAGCAACGCTGTCAGACCAACCGCCAGCGCCAGCGCCATCCAGGTCACCAGGACCGATTCACTCAGGAACTGGGCTATGATCTCGGACCGCTCCGCTCCTACCGCTTTCCGGATACCGATCTCCTTGGCCCGCAAAACGGATCGCGCGGTTGATAGATTCATATAATTGATGCAGGCAATGAGCAGGATAAAGAATGCAATTACGGAAAAGATGTATACGCGTTTGATATCCCCATTTTCTTCCACTTCATAATCGAGATGGGAACGAAGGTGAATATCCGTAAGCGGATGAAGATATAAATGCGTAGTTTTCGAAGCCTGAAATCCGGCCGGCTCACCGGGAAAATGCATGTATTTGTTCAGGAATGCCGGGAACCTTGATTCGATGAACTGAGGGGCCACATTTTCCGGCAACACCACATAGGTAAGAAAGGAATTGTTCCCCCAGTTCGTACTCAGGTTTTGTTCGCCATAGATAGCGGAATCCCGGAGCGTATTGAAAGAGATCAATACTTCCGGATGGATATGAGAATTGGAGGGAAAGGGCTTGAACACCCCGGCTACTTTGCAGGGCAGATTATTATCCAGCTTCACCAGCTTATCCATGGGATCTTCCTGCCCGAAGTACTTTTGCGCCAGCTCTTCCGTGATCATAATGGAGAAGGGCGCTTCCAGCGCTTTGCGGGCATTCCCTTTCACTACATCCAGTCGGAATACATCTGGAAGGAATTCATCCGCAAAGAAGACCTTCTTTTCATAAAAGCGCTTGTCGCCCGATACAAATGAGGTGGTGCCGTTGGAAAGCAGCCGCGTCATCTTTTGTATTTCAGGAAACTCATTTTTTAAAGCCGGACCAAAGGGCGGAGCAATAGCACCCAGATGCAAACTTTGAACACCCTGTTCATTATGAAAGCTCCGGGAAATCCTGTACGTACGGTCCGCCTGAGGCTGAAACCGGTCGTAGCTGATCTCATGCAGGATATACGCTACGATCAGCAGGCAGCAGGTTAAGCCTACCGTCAATCCGAAAAGATTAATGAAGGAGATAAACTTATACTTCATCAAGTTGCGGAAAGCGATCTTGAAATAGTTTCTAAGCATAAAATGATTTTATTCGCTTCGCAGGGTCTTTACAGGACTACTCAGTGCTGCCTTGGAGGCGTTCAGGCTCACGGTTACTAGAGCGATCAATAAGGTGATCATTCCAACAGCCAGGAAAATCCCAACGCCTACATCTACCCGATAGGTATAGTTCTGCAGCCATTTGTTCATGGCCCACCAGGCTACCGGTATGGCTACCAGGAAGGCGATCCCCACCAATACCAGAAACTCTCTGGACATTAGCACCAGCAGGCTCTGTACGGTAGCTCCCAGCACTTTCCGGATACCGATCTCCTTCTTCCGGCGCTCCATGGAAGAAGATACCAGTCCGAACAAACCCAAGCAGCAGATAAAAATGGCCAGCCCGGCGAAAATGACGGACAGCTTTCCGATCAGGTTCTCATTAATGAATTTCTGATTGAAGTCCTCATCCACAAACCGGTATTCGAAGGGGTATTCAATACTGTATTTTTTATAGGTAGCCTCGATAGCGGTCAAGGCTTTCTTTACATCCGTATGAGGAGCGATCCGGATATTCATACGGCCCGACCATTTATTTTCATAAACCATCATCAATGGATCGGCAGCTGCAAACGGTGAGGTCATCACCATATCTCCCGTAACCCCAATGATCTCGCGGTCACGGCCGGCCCAGTTTATCACGGTACCGACAGGGTTCTTCAGGCCCATGGTTTTAATGGCAGCCTGGTTGAAGAGTATTTTATTGGTATCGCCCAGCCTGAAATCGCGGCCTTCCAGTATTTTGGTCTGCATGGTTTTGGCAAAATCCTCGGAAGTGAATACAAATCCGATCACCAGGTTGGTGCTGGGAGGCGCTCCTTTCCATCGGATTCCGGAGGTGGACATATAAATATTCGTGATCGGTGCCGATGTACGGTTTACCGAGGACACCAGTCCGGTCTGCAGCAGATCATTCTTGAGGGCGCCAAAGCTCTTGTCCGTATCCCGCGAAGAATTCACCATAAGCAGTTGGTCCTGGCTGTAGCCCAGGTCGCGATCCTTCACGAACTGAAGTTGCTTGAATATGATCAGTGTGGCAGAGATCAGGATGATGGAGGTTACGAATTGGGTGATAACCAGGATCTTTCGCGGCATCAGGGCCTGCTTACCCGGCAGGAATGTGCCTTTCAGCACTTTGATTGGATTGAAGCCGGAGAGATACAGCGCTGGATAGCTTCCGGCAATGGCTCCCGTTAGCAGGATCATTCCCAGCACCAGTCCCCAGGTAGCCGGCTTTTGGACCGGGATGTTCAGATCTTCATTCAGTAACGTACTGAAGGAAGGTAAGGCTACATATAAGATTGCGGCGGCAAAAACAAATGCAATAAAGGCCAGCAGAATAGACTCGGTCATAAATTGCCAGAGCAGCTGATAGCGCTCCGACCCTAGGGTTTTACGGATACCGACTTCCTTGGCACGCTTCTCGGAACGGGCAGTGCTGAGGTTCATGAAATTAACGCAGGCGATCAGCAGGATGATGATCGCAATCCAGGTGAACAGGCTTACATATTCGATCCTGCCACCTACATTCACCCCGTTTTCAAAATCTCCGTACAATCTCCACTTACTCATGGGATGCAGGATAATGCTGCCGCGGGTGGTAGGGTTCTCTCCTTCCGTATGGTCCTGCACCAGCTTCATTACCTTTTTTTGCAGGTCGGCGACATTCACATCGGGCTTGGTTTTAAAGAACACGCGGTTACCGCAATTCACCCAGTCATTTTCAGCTTCTTTGTTTTCCGGGGTGGAAGGATTCAAGGGAACGATACCATCGAATGTGAGTGTGGAATTCCTTGGTGCATCTTCAATTACCGCCTTCACATAAGCGGTGCGGTTATTATTTATTTCAAGTGGCTGGCCAATTATATTGGTAGTACCGAACAGGCTTTTGGCAGTCGATTCGGTCAGGATAACGGCATCCGGATCCTTCACGGCCGTTGCTGCATTGCCCTGCAGGGTTTTATAGGTAAATATGTCGAAGAAGTCGGATGACACACGGAGCGTATTCCGGTTGATCCGTTTATCTCCTGTCGTGAAAAGGGTATTATCGCCAAATGATACCAGAGCGGCAGCTTCCACTTCCGGAAAAGCGGCTTTCGCAGCCTGAGGCAGCGGATACATCATATCCGGACCCGTGTTGATGTTGCCATTGAAATCACGGTTGGCCATCACATGAAAGATGCGCTCATAATTCGCATGGTTTTTATCCCACGACTTTTCATTATATACCCATAAAAAGATCAACATCGTACAGGCCATACCGATGGTAAGGCCGGCAATGTTGATCAGTGAAAAAGATCGGTTGCGGAAGAGGTTCCGCCACGCCAGCTTGAAATATGTATAGTTCATTGGTTTGATTTTAGGAGGTGATTCACCTCTTATGTGCAGGGTTATTCACGGACACACATCACACCATGATATTCTCGAGAACGGTTTGACCGTCCAGCATACGGATCACACGGTGACTGTACCGGGCATCGTGCTCGGAGTGCGTAACCATAATAATGGTCGTACCCTGTTCGTTCAGGTCCGTCATCAGCTGCATCACCTCATTTCCGTTGGAGGAATCGAGGTTACCGGTAGGTTCATCCGCCAGGATCAGCTTGGGGCGGTTCACCACGGCACGGGCTACGGCCACACGCTGCTGCTGACCACCTGATAACTGCTGCGGATAGTGATTGCGGCGGTGCATGATCTGCATTTTATCCAAAACCTCTTCTACCCGCTGCTTGCGTTCTCCCGATTTTACACCCAGGTAGATCAGTGGAAGCTCTACATTCTCAAATACTGTCAGTTCGTCAATCAGGTTAAAGCTCTGGAATACGAATCCGATATTGCGCTTGCGCAGGTCAGCCCTTTTCCGTTCGTTGAACCCGGCTACTTCAATCCCGTTGAAAAGGAAGCTGCCGCTATCGGGATCATCGAGCAGGCCCAGAATGTTGAGCAGGGTGGATTTACCACAACCGGAAGGCCCCATGACGGCTACAAATTCGCCATCATTCACTTCGAAGGAAAGCTTGTTCAATGCCACCGTTTCCACGTCTTCGGTACGGTAGATTTTCTCGAGGTTTTTGATCTTGATCATATACTAGTTTAGATTGACGATGATTAGTTGAGGTGTATGAATAAATTGGCAGGTACCATTTCATAAGTGGTCACTTCCTGTTGCCTTTCAGTGGAAGAAGCCGCAGCGGGCTTTGCGTGTAAAAGGGCGGTAACGCAGTTGATACCGATGTACGTGATAAAAAGAAAAAACAGTTTCATGATCCTGGTTTTATGGCTTTCTGAATCATTGTCTTCCCAGACCACCTACCCTTCTCACTATTGACTACTAACTATTGACTACTCAC
>DATAHC010000172.1:0-6034 GCA_036263415.1 Flavisolibacter sp. | reverse complement strand
GATAAATGGCAAACCAGAAAGATCAACTATAGGTCGTACCGTCCGGGGCAGTTCAGAAAGGAGGTAAGTTGGAGCTGCATCACTGCATTGATATTCGCGGTATCCGGTACGCTTACACTGCTGATGTGGCAAAAGGGCTGGACGCGTGTCTATATAGATATTCATGCTTTACCTTTATGGTATCTTCCTTTGAGCCTGGCAGCCGGATTGCTCATTCATGAAACCTACTATTACTGGCTTCATCGTTGGATGCACCATCCTAAGGTTTTTCGGATAGTTCATAAAGTTCATCACGACAGTAATATCACCTCCCCCTGGACAGCCTTTTCCTTTCATCCGATTGAGGGGTTGTTTCAGGCATTGTTTCTGCCCTTATTATTATTGATAATTCCCATGCATGTATACGTTCTGTTGATTCAGCTTACGATCATGACATTCAGCAGCGTGATCAATCACCTGGACATTGAAGTATACCCAAAGCGATTTAACAGGCATTTTCTGGGTAGATGGTTGATAGGAGCTACGCATCACTCCCTTCATCATAAGCAGTTCAAATACAATTATGGACTTTACTTTACTTTTTGGGATAAATGGAAGCGAACAGAGAGTCCTCAGTATCATGAGCTTTTTGAACAGAAAACGGCCAGGTCAGATAAGTGATAATAATTGCTAAATCTTTACGAGTCCATTCACAAGGCTTTTCCATTGCAGCTTGGAAAGCCCCGATACGGCTCCTGTCGCAATGGCCGTATGACGGGCTTTATCTAGTAAGGTCTCCGCTTTCACATTCGGCTTTTCGTTTCTTCCATAAACGCCGGCGATCACCTGACAGTCAATTAATCGTACAATAAAAGAGGACGTGGCCTCATCACTGAAAAAGTGAGCGACATCTTTTCTTTCATTAAGAGGGTTAGTAGCAGGACGAACCTGTATGGCAGTGAAAAGGGAATCGCTTTCAGATGTTTCAATAGCCTCTATCCGTACCCAGTCAAATCCTTCTCCGGATAAGGAGCCCGGGCCTGGAATGTCAATTTTAAAATGATCGCCCTTTCGGGCAGACCGATTTACCTCTTTCCCCGAGGAATCTGTTAAGATGAATTGGGCCGTTGCCGTTCCGGCCCAATCCTGCCATCGGTTTACATCCAGTAACCGGTCTCTTGCAATTTTATAAAACTCGCTGGCCTGCTTCTCATCCGGAAATGCGGCAATGCTTTCCGTATTGGTAGAAAGCCCTGTTTTCTGGTCTGGTATCAGTTCATCTGGATCCATTGTTACACTTTAAGCTGACCCTGGGCGCCATCTGCTAATTGCTTTCCGGTAATGGCTGCAGCAGCCATTTTAAAAAACTGAACCATCTTGCCGGTTTCCGCGTCCCAGTAATAGGTTTCATTGGGCTGTATTTTCAATAAGGCAATATTGGGATCATCAACCCCTTTGGGAAACCACGCTTTTACAATAGGCGACCATTTTTCTTTTATCAGGTTCTTATCGGTCACCACCGATGCCTGGCCCCAAACATCCAGATAGCTCTCTTTGCCGGGGTGGGCATAGGTAAGGTGCACGGTCCTCTCTGTACTCACTTCTTCTACTTTTAGCGACCTGATATCAGTAAAGAACCACAGCAGCCCATTGTCCTCTACATCGATAGTTGCCATGGGCCGGGTATGTTCATTTTCAGATTGATTGGTAATGAACATGCAAACATTGATCTCCTTTACCAGTTTGATAAATTTTTCTAAAGCTTCTTTATTCTCCAGATTCTTTTCCATAGCTATATTTTATATAAGGATAGTAAAACTTTATGCCAGTCAGTTATGGTTCAGACTGCTTGCTTAGTTCTTTTGCGGCCTCCTGCGTAGATAATAGACCAATCTTGCGCGAATGAAGGATAGCGTCTGAACTGTGTTTAAAAAAGCAGCAGGGTACCCCGGCAGCCTCAATTCTTTGTAACACGGCTCCGGCAGGCTCCCTATTCTTCTCCCGTACATCACGTATGTAAACAGCATGGATCTGTCTGGGAAAATGTTTGACAATAGCTTCATATATATAAGGATCCTGCTGCGACGAATCGCCCAATAAAATAAATCGCTGGTTCGGATAAGCTTCCAGGATACGGACTATCCGGGTGAATTTGGTTTGGTGATTGTTTTGCCCGGTTTTCAAAAGCTGGCTGAATACTTTGAGTTGGTTCAATAGAAATACTCCTTCCGGCAGTTCATTGATCCTTGTAAATTCAAGTATATAATCATAAAGGTTCCATTCACTGCTCGAGACATAAAAAAAGGGATTAGGGTTCTGGCTGTTGGTGAAGCTTTTAGATAAGGCCTGGTAATGATGAACAACCCCTTCAAAGGGCTTGCGGCTTCTGGCATTTTGGGTAAACAATACAAATAACCGCTTGCGCATGTTGGAGGAGTGGGAAATTAAAAACGTATCGTCAATATCGGAGATGAAGCCATATTGTGTTTGATAGGGCAAAAATATTTTGCCGGTTTCACTAACGGTCTGGCCATGGATTTCGGCAAAAACCGGAACCTTTATCCAGCCACTGCTCAATTCCATGGATCCTTGCCAGTCAATTTTGAAAAAGCCATCAGCCTCTGTAAAGGTTTCGATCTTCCTGCCATTCCATTCGAGATAAACGCGGCAGTTTTTGATGGGCTTGACTAAAAACAGTCTCAAAAGGGCCAATGTATTGTGTATGATGCTTTTGCGGTAGCGTTTTCGGGGTACCGGCCCAAGCTTCAAAACATGTCCGTACAGCGACATCTGCCCGGAATAACCATAACCATGATATATCCGGATATGCGGCCGATTGGTAAGGCCGAGGAACCTGAGTACCCTGGTTTTAAAATTTGAATTGGGTTGGTCAGCCGTTTGCATAAAGGAACCTATACAATAAGTATGCAACAACAAAAGGGAATGAAACTGTTATTCGTAATTAACCCCATTTCGGGCGGAAAGGTTAAAAACGATTGGGAAAAGGCGATTCGGAATTATTTCAGCGAAAGGGATCATTCCATCGAGATCTATTTATTGACGGGAAAGGATGATAAACGATCGGTTCAGCATTATATAGACCAGATAAAACCCGACAGAGTGGTAGCGGTGGGGGGCGATGGTACGGTTAAGATGCTGGCGGATATCGTTAAGGAAACTCCCGTACCCCTTGGGATTATACCGGCTGGTTCTGCCAATGGAATGGCAAAAGAATTAAGTATCCCGCTGGAAATTGAGCCGGCGCTACAGATCATAACGGAAGGACAGGTACGAAAAATAGACCTCATCCGTATCAATGAGGAGGAGCTCTGCATCCATTTGAGTGATATTGGATTGAATGCTATGCTGGTAAAGTACTTTGAGCAATCGGAGAACAGAGGAATGTGGGGTTATGGAAGGGCCATATTCAGGGTGCTCTGGGAAAAGCAAAAGCTGCGGGTCACCATAACAACAGATCAGGGAACCATTAAAAGAATGGCGTATATGGTGGCACTGGCCAATGCCCGGAAATACGGAACGGGAGCGAATATCAATCCGGATGGGGATGTTTCAGATGGTGCCTTCGAAATTGTGATTATCAGGAAGCTGAATGTATACGAAATCATAAAGGCGATCTTCACCGACCGGTCCTTTCATCCCAAAAAGATTGAGGTAGTGAAGACGAAGAATGTGGATATGCAAATTCACCGTAAGGCATATTTTCAGGTCGATGGTGAGTATAGAGGTAAAACGACTTCTGTTAGTGCCCGCATACTTCCACAGATTATATCCGTGATGGTGCCCGATATCCCTGCTGTGTAGCTTCTGGCATGGCTTTTTATATACTTTAGAAAATACTTTCTTATGGACGAATTAGAGTTAAGAGGTAAATGGCATGAGCTGAAAGGAAAAGCCAAGCAGGCTCATGGAAATCTTACAGACGATGATGTTCGGTGGGAAGAAGGAAAGGATGAAGAATTCTTTGGCCGGATGCAGAATAAATTAGGAAAAACCAGGGATGAGGTGGTTCATTGGTTGAAATCGTTAGGGAAATAACGTTCACTTAATGAACCTTGTGTAAGCTCTTTGCCCGTAATATTCGTACCCTTCATTTTCCTTTCGGGTTCCGAAAAGAACGGTATGTATAAAACCGTTTCTTTCAACCTGCAGGGTGTGAAGGATTTCCTTATTCGGATTCTTCTTAAGAAAGAAATTTACCTGACTGAACCCATCACTGTATACCTGAAGGGAGTCATTTCTTAATAACTCCAGATAATAGGAACCTCCCAGTTCACTCATCATCAGGTGCGATCTATACCAGGTTCCGCCTTTTTCCGATACGATCGGTTTGCCCTTGAAAACTACCTGGCTGTCTTCATAGGCAAAGACATTCAATACATTCTTCTTATCAGATCGCAACCAGTTTACCAGCTTGGGAAGATAAGAACTGTCATATCCATAATTGGCATCGAGAAAGCTGATTCTTTTGATATACGAAGCAATCTTTGTAACGCCTTCCAGGTAGCCAAAGATCAGGCTTCCCCCTCCGCTATGGCCGCACAACTGCACTTCCGTGGGCCTCTTTGCAAATCCTCGATAAATGGAATCAATGAGATGAGGAAGAATCATTTTGTAGCTGCCATGCTGCTGCTTCCACAAAGGCCAGGATCTCAGTTCATTTTCCAGGTAGCAAACAATAATATTGAGTTCAGGAATCTTCGACCGCACAAATGCAGTTTGTGCTTTGATATGTTGTATATCGAAATGCCAGTCGTCCCATTCCTGGACGGCTTTGCCCATGGTTTGTTCCGTCGTATTTCCATTTGGCAATCCATAAAAGATCAGCAAATTCCTTGCATGCTTTTGAGAGGACGGCTTGTCCAGTGTTAATTTAATTCCTGGATAGATGTGAAAGGAATCAATAACGTTTTGTGAATACGCATAATTCGCCACGAATAGATAAAGCAGGTTAATGAAAACTTTCATAACCGTGCTAAGCTACAGAAAACACTGTTCCTTAAAAGGCCTGCCAGCTTACCTTTGCACAATGCATTATGTTTCAGCGGAAAACCTTACGAAAGCCTATGGGATTAAACCTTTATTTGAAAAATTGTCCTTTCACATTTCAGAAGGCGATAAAATTGCCCTGGTGGCACGCAATGGTTCCGGTAAATCAACACTGTTAAAAATCATTTCCGGAAAGGATACAGCCGATGAGGGTAAGCTCTGGATCAATAAGAATGTAGAAGTGGCCCTGTTTGAGCAGGATCCGGAACTGGAGGAGCAGACATCCATCCTTTCCAATATTTTCCACGTCGAGCATCCTGTATTAAATTCCATCAGGGAGTATGAAGACGCCCTGGAAAGCGGAGACGATGAACGCATCAGCAAATCGTTGATACTGATGGATGAATTGAATGCCTGGGATTTCGAAGCTAAGGTAAAGCAGATCCTGGGTAAGCTTAATATTCATAATCTTCAGCAACCCGTTTCCACGCTCAGCGGAGGTCAGCGGAAAAGGGTAGCCCTGGCCCGAACCCTTATCGATATAGGATTTGAGCACAAGCATATTTTACTAATCATGGATGAGCCCACCAACCATCTGGACGTGGGTATGGTGGAATGGCTGGAGCACTATCTCAATAAGGAAAATGTAACACTTCTTCTGGTTACCCACGATCGTTATTTCCTGGATGCAGTATGCGAGGAAATATGGGAATTGGAAAACAGCCAATTGTACATTCATAAGGGCGATTATGCCAACTTCCTCGAAAAGAAATCGCAGCGGGAGGAAAGTGAGGCAGCCAGTATCGATAAAGCCAGGAACCTGTATCGTAAGGAACTGGAATGGATGCGTAAGCAACCCAAGGCGCGTACTACAAAATCCAAGAGCCGGATTGATAATTTTTATGAAGTAGAAAAAAGAGCGAAGCAGCAACTGCAGGAGCAGCAGCTGCAATTGCAAAGTAAGATGAATCGGTTGGGTGGTAAAACGGTTGAAATGAAGAAGGTTTATAAATCCTTCGGTGAGAAGTCCATATTGAAAGGGTTCGAT
>DATAHC010000171.1:0-3659 GCA_036263415.1 Flavisolibacter sp. | reverse complement strand
CTTCCTATCTTCGCGTCCCTTAACTCTTACTTATGCCTAATCAAAAAGTTACCGCTGCCATTACTGCAGTGGGTGGATATGTGCCGGAGACGAAGCTGACCAATTTTGACCTGGAGAAAATGGTGGAGACCAATGATGAATGGATCCGCAGCCGTACCGGTATTGAAGAGCGCCGTATTTTAAAAGAACCGGGAAAAGCTTCTTCCGACCTGGCCGTGCCGGCCGTACTTCAGCTGTGTGAGAAAAGAGGGATCAGTCCCGAGGAGATCGATTGCCTGATCTGTGCCACGGTGACCCCGGATATGGTGTTCCCGGCAACGGCGAATATTATTTGCGATAAAGTGGGCGCCAAAAAAGCCTGGGGCTTCGACCTGGGTGCTGCCTGTTCCGGCTTTTTGTTCGGACTCACCACGGGTGCTTCGCTCATTGAAAGCAAGCGCTATAAAAAGGTGGTTGTGGTAGGCGTTGATAAAATGAGTGCCATTATTGATTACAGCGATCGTCAAACCTGTATCATTTTTGGAGACGGAGCCGGTGCTGTACTGCTGGAACCCAATACCGAAGGATTCGGGGTGTTGGACAGCATTTTAAAGAGCGACGGCAGCGGACGCCAGTTCCTTCATATGAAGGCAGGCGGTTCCCTGAAGCCCGCTACCGCTGAAACCGTAGCGAATAAAGAACATTTTGTTTATCAGGAAGGCCAGGCCGTATTCAAGTTTGCCGTAAAGGGCATGGCGGACGTGAGTGCCGAACTGCTGGAGCGCAATAACCTGACGGGTGATGATATCGCCTGGCTGGTGCCCCATCAGGCCAATAAGCGCATTATCGATGCTACTGCCGACAGAATGGGACTGTCTCATGAAAAGGTGATGCTGAATATTCAGCGCTTCGGCAATACTACCGCCGGCACCCTGCCCCTTTGTCTCTGGGAATGGAGAAACCAGCTGAATAAAGGCGACAACATCGTACTGGCTGCCTTTGGGGGTGGATTTACCTGGGGTGCTACCTTACTGAAATGGGCGTATTAGAATGACTGAAAACAATCCTTACTTTTGCCCAACTTTAAATTAATGTATGAGTATCCTTGTTAATAAGAATTCGAAAATATTAGTACAGGGCTTTACCGGAACGGAAGGCACTTTCCATGCTTCTCAGATGATTGAATACGGAACCAACCTGGTTGGCGGGGTTACGCCGGGCAAAGGCGGAACCACGCATCTGGACAGGCGCGTGTTCAACACAGTGGCCGACTGCGTTAAGGAAACCGGGGCCGATGTTTCCATCATCTTCGTTCCGCCGGCTTTTGCAGCTGATGCCATCCTGGAAGCCGCCGATGCCGGAGTGGCGCTGGTGGTTTGTATCACGGAAGGCATTCCGGTACAGGATATGGTGCGCGTGAAGAATTTCTTACAGGGAAAAAATACCCGCCTGATCGGCCCGAACTGTCCGGGTGTGATCACGGCCAACGAATGTAAGGTAGGTATCATGCCTGGCTTCGTTTTCAAAAAAGGCCGTATTGGTATCGTTTCCAAATCCGGTACACTGACGTACGAAGCTGCCGACCAGGTAGCCAAAGCAGGTTTAGGTATCTCTACAGCTGTTGGTATCGGTGGCGATCCGATCATCGGAACGCCTACCAAGGAAGCCGTAGAATTATTTATGAATGACCCGGAAACGGATGCCATTGTGATGATCGGTGAGATCGGTGGTGGTATGGAAGCCGAAGCGGCCCGCTGGATCAAAGAGACTGGAAATAAAAAACCGGTTGTGGGTTTCATCGCCGGACAAACCGCGCCTCCCGGACGCCGCATGGGTCATGCCGGTGCCATTGTAGGTGGTGCTGAGGATACGGCAGAAGCCAAAATGAAGATCATGGAAGAATGTGGTATCCATGTGGTACAGAGCCCGGCCGATATCGGCAAGACGATGGCGCAGGTCCTGAAAAAATAAACTTCAGCAGCAAGTATAAAAGAGGCCGTGTTACCTAGGTAACACGGCCTCTTCCTTTAAGCAGGCCTCCGGTAAAGGACGCCTTATGCAATCAGCTCCTGTACACCCATGTCTTTGAACTCCGAACCGAAATCGGGAAGCGGGATACGCACGCAAAGCCGGCTGCCCTCTCCGGGAGCAGAATGAATCTGCAGGGTTCCATCAAAGAGTTCCACACGTTTCCGGATATTCAGCAGGCCAATCCCGTTCTTTACTTTTTCCGGATCGAACCCAACCCCGTCATCCATGATCCGGAAGATCAGTTCTTTCTGGGTCGTGGCCAGTTCGATATGCAGATAATGACATTGGGAATATTTCATGGTGTTGGAAAACTGTTCCTGGAAGATCCGGTAGATATGCAGCTTCAGGTCGTTGTCCAGTTTCGACTCATTGAAATCCTGGTGCTGGAAGCTGATCTCGAACTGCTTGGACTGAAGAATATCGTTGCAGTGATCGGCAATGGCGTTTACGAGGCTTTTTTCTTTGAACCAGGGTGGTATGATATGGTGAGAAAGGCTACGCACTTCTTTAATAGCGATATTGATGGTCTTGGAAGCCAGGTTCAGGATCTCCAGGTCAATGGCTTCCTTATTCTTCAGCGCATTTACATAGAGGTTCACGCTGGCGAGCAGCTGATTCACGTTGTCGTGAAGGTTGTGCCCGATATTCTCCCGCTCCTTTTCCTGCGCCTCCATTACTGCCCTGGTCATTTCATGCTCGTACCGGATGCGCTGTCGGATCAATTCACGTTGCAGGTTCTTCTGCCGGGTCACGTCCTGCATGGCGCCGATCATATAGATCACTTTACCCTGCGGGTCCCTTTTGATGAAGGTACGGTCGTAAAAATGCAGGTACTTCCCATCCTGGCAGCGGAAGCGATACTCCGCTTCACAGGTCAGGCGGCTGCCGGTAACAGCTTCCTGGAACAAGGCGATCATTCTTGGTTTGTCCTCGGGATGCAGGTTATCTTCCCACCATTGCGGATTGCCGGCTATGGCTTCTTTGGAATATCCTAACAGGGCTACCAGCTTACTGTTTACTTCTGTCCGCATCGTCCTCATATCCAATTTCCAGATGGCATCTCCGGTTGCCTCATTAAGCAGGTTGTATTCATCGATCTTTTCAAACAGTTGGCACCGCTCCGTCTCCATCTGCCGTACGATATTGAAATGGCGGAAGATCACAACGATCAGTGAGGCCATAAAGAACAGGATCAGCACATGATAAAGGCGCATCCCGGTAAGGTGCAATTGCGTTAGTGCTTCCGGTATCTGTTTGAAGGAATAGAGAAATAGAACAATACTCAGCAAGGTGCTGATCAGCAGGGGGAGCAGGAAGTTGAGTCTGAGCTTAAAGCTGATGGCATTCTGATTCATAACCCAGGATTTGAATTGTAATAAGAGATCACCTGGCTTTGCATATCAAGGGTCTGGCAATGGCCTTTACCGTACCGTAGTACCCGGACCATTGATTCAGCAATCGTACAGATGACTACAAATTTGAATGAATCAATCTTTCCGATCTGTAAATTGATAGACAGATGGAAATGTTTTTAAGTTGTAGTATAAGTAGTCCGTTTGATGAGTGATGAGTGATGAGTGATCAGTGATTAGTAATGAGTGGGGCGTACTTAGTTACAGTCATTCGTTACAATATTTCTGGCGTAAAGA
>DATAHC010000170.1:0-2147 GCA_036263415.1 Flavisolibacter sp. | reverse complement strand
ACCGGTGGCGTTTCAAACGATACCCTTACAGCTCCTTATAACGATCTGGAAGCGGTGGAACAACTGGTAGCGGATCATAAAAATGAGATCGCTGCCATCATTATAGAACCGGTAGCCGGAAATATGGGTTGCATCCTTCCTCAGGAGGGATACCTGGAGGGATTAAGAGCCCTGTGCACCCGTGAAGGCATTGTATTCATATTCGATGAAGTGATGACGGGATTCCGCCTGGCGCCGGGAGGCGCCCAGGAACGCCTGAAGATTGATGCCGACCTGATCACCTATGGAAAGGTGATCGGTGCAGGGATGCCGGTTGGTGCTTTTGGCGGCAAGCTCGAGATCATGAAGCAGATCGCACCACTGGGCAGTGTTTACCAGGCCGGCACGTTGAGTGGCAACCCGCTGGCTATGATCGCCGGATTCACGCTGCTCACGCATTTAAAGAATAACCCGCAGGTATATACGGAACTGGAAGAAAAAGGAAACTATTTAAAGGCAGGACTGGACAAAGTGCTGGCGGCTTCTGCGTTGCCTTATGTGATCAACCACCTGGGCTCGATGATCTCTGTTCACTTCAGTAAAGCACCCGTAACGGATTTCGCTTCAGCGGCAGCGGCGGACAATGCGCTCTTCAATATCTTATTTCATGCCATGCTGGACAGGGGAATCTATTTACCGCCTTCTGCTTTTGAAACCTGGTTCCTGAGCAGGGCTTTGAGCAAGGAAGACCTGGATCATACCATTCATGCTTTCGGAGAAGCACTCACTGAAATCAAAAAGAGCCGCTAGGCTCTTTTATTTTTTATGACAACCGCATTCCCAGCGGTAGGAATCGGAGAATTGGAGGGTAAGCTGCGCTACCTTCTGCCCCGGCTGGAAGAGGGAGGCTTTGAGTTTCTGTCCGGCCAGGTGACCGGTCAGCCAGGTGATCTTTCCTGATTTGACATCATATTGATACTTCCCCGTTGCACCATTATCCAGCCAGCGATACGTTCCATTCGGCTTCAGCTCAAACGATCCCTTATTTACATAGCTGTAGGGGGTAGCTGCGCCGCTACCATTCCAAACGGTTTCCGTGCAGACATAGCTGCCATAGGCTAACGGGCCCCCATAACTGTTTTTATTCGCCATTACCGGTTTTGGTTTTTTCTCTTCTTCTTTCTTCCTGTATAAGACCAACGCCGCAGCCCTATCGCTTGCTGCCTGCGCTTTCAGTGAAGGATCGCCCCTGTATGCTTTCTCCAGGTAACTTTCTCCCTCCTTTCCACCCTGTGCGATCAGGCTGATCCCTAATAAGTAATTGGCATATGGATCATTTGGTGCCTTTGCTACGGCCTGCCTGAAATGAAGTGCCGCCGATCCATATCCGCCTAAAACATAATATTCATATCCGTAGAGCACATCGCGGCCTGCCGTATTCATGGCGGCTTTTTCGCCGCCGGTCGCCTGGGCATATTTCAATTCTTCTATATAGGCACGTAATCCCTTTTTCTGATCGGTAGCGGGAGCTTGCTTCCTGCCGGAAAGAGCAGCGGCTAGTTCCCGTGAAGCACGGGATCGGAGTCCGGGGTTCAACTGAAGGGCGCGCGCCAGGTAAATCTGAGCCTGCTGCGCTTTGTGGCTGTCATTCTGCTTATACAGGGAAGCCGCGACCTGGTAGTTGTAAAAGGCATTCAGGCTGTCCTTGCGGCAGGCCTCCATGAAATAATTCGCAGCCATATCATATTTCCGTCCGTCGTAATAATCCTGTCCGTACAGGAAATCGGAACCGGCGGACATAAACGCTGTTTCACTCCCACCGGATTCCTTCAGCTTCTTCATGCGGGTGATATACTGGTCCAGTTCATCCTGGCAAAACGCCATACTGGTGGTAAGCAGCAACAGGGAAAAGAGGAGAAGGGTTCTGCGCATGAGCAAATTCGTTTTGGCGCGATCAAGATAAGAAAAAGGAGGAATTAATCCGCGCCTCCATCCGTTTTACAGGAAGTACATGCAGTGCTTTGCTAATGCAGGAAAAAAGAAAGAATGCCCACCAGGATCAGGACCGTTCCGCTGATCCGTTTTTCATTATGTTCTATAAAATGGGCGCTGAGCAGGTGTATGCCTTTATAGCCCAGGGTTACCAGGAGCATGATACCGGAAATGCT
>DATAHC010000169.1:0-2529 GCA_036263415.1 Flavisolibacter sp. | reverse complement strand
CTATATACTGGAAAAGAACCCGGTCCAGAACCGGATAGTCCGGAAGGCTGTCACTATCTTTTTGATTCGGCCGTAATTCCGCAGAAGGAGCTTTGGTCAGAATATTTTCCGGAATAATCACGCCCTTCCGGTTCAGGTAGCGCGCCAGGGCATAGACCTGCATCTTATACAAATCGCCCAGAACACTAAGTCCGCCTGCCATGTCGCCATACAGTGTACCATACCCGGTAGCGAGTTCGCTTTTATTGGAGGTGTTCAGCAGGATATAGCCAAACTTATTGGCAAGGGCCATTAACAGATTCCCTCTGATACGGCTCTGGAGGTTCTCCTCCGCCACATTAAAGGGCAGATCACCAAACATCGGATTCAGGGTATGGAGCAGAGCTTCGTATCCCTCCTTTATCGGTACGATATCATACCGGTTTCCCAAGGTTTTACACAGTGCTACCGCATCATTCACCGAATGATCGGATGAAAATTCAGAAGGCATCAGCAGAACATGCACCTGTTCTTTACCCAGGGCTTCCACCGCCAGTGCCTGTACCACAGCGCTATCAATCCCTCCACTTGCCCCAAGGGTTGCTTTCTGAAAGCCCATTTTATGAAAATAATCGCGGATGCCGAGGATCAGCGCATCGTGGATCTCCTGAATGTTTTTCTCATCCATCAGGTATTCCAGGGTATCGCTATCCCTTCCTACTTCACTGGGCGAATAGTAATATTTATGGTCGGCTGCAGGCATTTCCCTGTGCTCCGACAAGGCATCAAGATCAAACAGCGCATAGTCTTCCTCGAAATACTTCATCTCCTTCACCAGCTGACTGTTGATATCGTAAACCAGACTGCCGCCGTCAAATACCACATCAGTCTGCGCACCGATCGTATTGCAATAGAGCATCGGCAATCCATACTTGGCGGTATGCGCTTCCACTATACTCCGGCGCACTACGTCTGCCGAATAATTGTAAGGCGATGCCGAAAGGTTGAGCATTACATCCGGCCGCTCTCTTATCAGCACTTCCATAGGCGTAACCCGATACAAGGGGTTATCGCCAAGGTTCCAGATATCTTCACAAATGGTGACTGCCAGCTTTTTGCCTTTGAAGTCGATGCAGTTCCATTGATAAGCCGGTTCAAAATACCGGTTCTCATCAAAAACGTCATAAGTAGGCAGCAACGTTTTATGGATCTCCGCTTTGATCTCTTTTTCGTACAGCAGGAAGGCCGCATTAAAAAGGTCCTTGCCTTCTTTCTGCGGATTACGGGCGGGGCTTCCGATCAGTACACCGATAGTATCGGCATGCTCTTTAATTATATCTATTGTGTCGTAGCACTGATTGATAAAATCCTCAAATTCCAGGAAATCCCGCGGCGGGTAGCCACAGACACATAACTCCGAAAACAAGACCAGGTCGGCGCCGGCTGCTTTTGCCTTCCCTATTCCATCAATGATCTTTCCTGCATTCTCTTCAAAGTTCCCGATATGATAATTTTGCTGCGCTAAGAAAATCTTCATCTTCGTATATTATTCTATATTCAAAGTTCCGTAATAAAAAACAAATCAAACCGTAGCATGATGCGCTTTGTAGTCCTTTCCTTCCTCTTCTGTACTTTGTTTTCCTGCAAAGACAAGGCCGACAAGCCTGATGTATCGGATGTAACCATAAAGCTGAAAACCGAACGGTTCGAGCCAGCCCTGTTCCAGCTCGATACCATGAATCTGCCTGGAGGACTACAACAGCTGAACCAACGCTATCCCAAATTCTATGGGTTTTTTATGGAACAGCTACTGCATATTCCGTCGGCCTATTCTGAAAGTACTGTGTTGCCATTGAAACAGCTACTGAGGAGTTACCGTCCTATTTACGATTCCATTGAAATAAAATACAAGGACTTTAGTGGCATTACCGAAGCACTTGAAGACGGTTTCCGCTATGTGAAGCATTATTATCCGGGTTATAAGGTCCCCGATATCATCACCTATATAGCCACTTTTGATGCGCCCGGAATCGTGCTCACCAAAGACTACCTGGGCATTGGACTGCATCAGTTTGCCGGAAAGAACTTTTCCATTTATAAAGACCCCCAGCTCCAGGAGCTTTACCCTTCCTACCTGTCCAGACGCTTTGATAAAGAATATATCCCTGCCAACTCTTTCAAGGCAATTGTCGATGACCTCTATCCCGATAGCAGTACCGGCCGTCCGCTGATCGAACAAATGATTGAAAAGGGGAAACAATGGTATCTTCTGGATCATTTTCTTCCGGACGCCCCTGACAGCCTTAAAACGGGATATACAAAAAAGCAACTTGACTGGTGTCAAAGCAATGAGGGAAATATCTGGAGCTTTCTTTCGAAGAATACGGATATCTATACGATCGATCCGGAGTCGATACAAGATTATATTGGAGAAGGGCCTTTCACAAGGGGTATGCCCGAGGAAAGCTCACCCGGAAATCTGGGGCAATGGATCGGATGGCAGATCGTGAAAAGCTTTTCATCGAAAAACGCGAAGCTGACTGTTCAGCA
>DATAHC010000168.1:0-5706 GCA_036263415.1 Flavisolibacter sp. | reverse complement strand
CATCTTTCAGGGCATCGGTAGCTTCCATCACCGAAGCGGCATTCATGTTAAGATCCTTCTTGGCAGTAATACTAACGTCCATCAGTACGCTGAAAGGCAGTTGACGAAGCGCATAATAACTATAGCTTACAGAAGCCTTATCGCCGATGTCAAAGGTGGTAGTGAAGGCGGCGTGCTTCATATCCAGCTTCTGCCGCATGTTGGAAACTGTTGCCCCGCTGATGCGTTGCCCGTCGAGTTCCAGGTACATATTCAGCAGGTTAAAGCTTCGCAGAAAATTGCTGACCCGTCCGCGTCCGTAAAGATCATAGGCTCCGGCCAGTACAACGTCTTTCACTTTGAAGGGTTCGGGCGAAGAAACGATACCGATCATCCCGTTCGCTACGGTTATACCGTAATACGAGTTAGGGTCTATCTTTGCTGCTTCAATGGTCCAGGGATCCTGTGCAGAAAGGGGAGCGGAAAAAACAAGGACGATAATAAGATTCAGCAATCGGTTCATGAAGCTCTATTTAAGATTTTATTGAAAGTAGTTTTATTTACGTAAAATTGATGTTCGCTATAAAGATAGTATGCTATGAAAAAATGGTTCTTCGGTTTTGTGATTTTATTAGTGATCGCGCTGGCAGGATGGTATTTTCTGAAACCGGCACCACCTGCAAAGGTGGAACAGATGGTTTCCATTATCACCAACCCCCAGGCATTCCAGCGAACCATTCTCCACGATGACAGCTGGGCCAAATGGTGGCCACATGAAGGTAACACCCGCACAGCTCCTCTAAATCCGCTCCGTTTTTCTTATAACGATCGCACCTATACGCTGGTGGAAAAAAGGCAGAATACCATCCTGATCGATGTTCTGGGAGGTAAGGATACGGTGCATACGGCACTGACCTTCATCCCTTCGTTTCCCGATACCATGCATGTAATCTGGGCGGCCAGCGAAAATCCGGTTCGGTCTTACCAACCTGCTGCTATTACGGCGCTTAACAAAGATCTGAGGATACTCCTGGAAAAAATGGACAACTATTATTCAAGGCCTGAACATGTATACGACCGCAAGATCGAACAGATATTGGTCACGGATTCTCTTTTGGTGTCTACGGTTAAAACCACGAAAGGTTATCCTTCCATTCCTTTCATCTATGATATGATCGGCACCTTGCGCAATTATGTAAAAAGCCAGTCCGCCAAAGAAACGGGCTTCCCGATGCTGAACATCACTACTAACGACAGCCTGGAATTTTTAACCAGGGTAGCCTTACCGGTTGATCGCAGGTTACCCGGCACTGATGCCATATCCTATAAATGGATGATGGGCGGCGGTAAAATACTGGTCACTGAGGTTAAAGGCGGACCGCAGGCTATAAAAGAGGCGGTACATCAGCTCGATAATTTTGTCCGGGATCATAACCGCGTGGCACCCGCTATTCCTTTTCAGTCGCTGATCACGGATCGGATGGCGGAAAAGGATACCTCCAGATGGATTACCAAATTATTTTATCCGGTTATGTAATCAGGGTCTGAACCCGATCACTTTCAGGCTGTCATTGTTACGGGCCAGTATATAGGCCTGTTGACCCCTGATTGTAATGGGACGAACCTGGCGCACCTGGCCTTTTACAGCTACGCCATTCAGGACGTCCGGATGAAAGCTGCCTTTGCCCTTATTGATCAGTACAGTTCCGTAATCAGCATCATACCGGCCCATTTCAATATTATTATCATAATAGTTTCCCATCAGCAATACATCCGGTAGTCCGTCCGCGTTGGCATCCGTAACGGCAGCAGCTCGCATAGCTGTCAGTTGCGCCTCGTAGGGGAGCGCTACTGTTTTAAAATTCATATGGCCATCATTCACCAAAAGGGCGCTGCAGAAATAATCAGCCGTCAGCACCTGCGCCTGATCGAATTTCTCTTTATCAAAAAGGTCTGAAAGCTGGGCCTTTGCAAAGTTGCCGGCATATAGAAACTTCTTTTTCAGTAACGGGATTTGCTTTTCAAGTTCCGCCTTGCTGGCAAAGGGAATCTCCTTACCATTGACATAGTAGGTTAGCAATTGTTCTTTCTTCCCATTACCATCGAAATCATTATAATAAAGTCGCACCGGTGCCGCAGCACTGGCTTTCAAGCGGCTGTTCATTCCCAGGTTCCCGGCAATCAGGTCTATGTCGCCGTCATTATCATAATCATAAGGCAACAAAAAATTCCACCAGCCCTTTTCCTTTCCCAGCTCTTTTTTGCTGAAATGACCTTTATTATTTACAAAGGCTGTAAGGCTACCCCATTCCAGGGATAGGAGGAGGTCTTTGTCACCATCTTTATCGATATCGAACCACAGGGCCTGTGTCACAAATCCGGCCTGCCCCAAACCCTTGGCATAGGTTTCGGTAACGTCTGTAAAAGTCCCGTTCTTATTATTAAGCAATAAATAAGACCTGGGTATTTGGCCGTATTCCCAGGGTATGCAGCGACCACCGATGAAAAGATCATCATATCCGTCTCCATTGAAATCATAAGGCACCACCGTAGAGGCCGTTAGCGACAGATCGCCGAAAGGGCGGTCCATCTTAGTCAGCTTACCCTTACCATCATTAAGATACAGGCGTGGGGTATTATGGGCATCCTGGCCATAAAATTCATTACCTCCACTGGCTACTATAAGGTCCGGATTACCATCCTTGTTGATGTCTGCCCAACAGGCGTCGGTATCTTCATCAATGCTGTCACGTTCCAGGTCGGGCTGCGGCATCAGCTGGAATCTTCCTGAAGGCTGTTGAAGGAAGACCGCACTTTTCTGGTCTCTTGCGGCTCCCACAAATGCGTCGTCCAATCCATCCTTATTGATATCCGCAACGGCCAGCGCCGGTCCTTCAGTCGACACCATATGTGGAATCAGGGGCTCCCGGTCAAATTCTACAAAATGATTTTCCCGATGCAGAAATTGCAAGCCTGTGGCATCAGTCATATCATGCGCTGCAGGGGTAGGATTCTTTTCACGCTGGGCCAGATGACTAAAATCAAAAAGCGGGAGGCCGCTTTTATAGGTCACCACCTGCGATCCTGGCACCGGGTTTAGCCTTTCGCAGGTCCGGTCAGGCCAGATCAGGACCATGGAATCCACTTTTGTATTCCTTAAACCAATGGATAACGGAATTTCCATACTGGACATAAAACCCCGGGTGGCATATTTTTCATAGGTGCGTACTTCCGTGCCGGTATACACCACTACCCTTGCACCGAGTGCATTGATATTAGTAGCAGCACCCTTCAACTGCAGTTGCAGCGAACTGTTGCGGGAGCTGTCAGATGACCGGTTCTCATAAAGTACTGCCGGACTGTCCATATTATTGACCACGATGTCAAGGTCACCGTCATTATCCAGGTCGGCATATACCGATCCGTTGGAAAAGCTGGGCAGATTACCCGATACCTGATCGCTTTCGTCCGAAAATGAAAGCTGACCATTATTGTGATAAAATTTGTTAGGCAGCTTGATCTCCGGGAATTTATCGATAAGCGACATGTCTGCCTGACTCATATCATTCTCCCGTATCTTCTGCTGGATCTCACCGTTCGATACAAAATTGATGTAGTCGATATCATTCATCCGCTTGGGGATCCCGTTGGAAATAAAAAGATCTTTCAGTCCGTCATTATCAAAATCCATCCATAAAGGTGCCCAGGACCAGTCGGTGGCAGCCACTCCGCTGTAAAGACCAATTTCACTGAAGCAGCCATCCTTCCTGTTCAGCTGCAGGTTGTTTCGGGTATATTGATGAGAATAACCGACACTCACTTTATAATTGAAAATATCATAGGTATCCTCACCAAGCGACCGTTTCAGAATATACGCATCGGAAGGAAGCATGTCCATCGAAATGATCTCAGGATAAGCGTCATTATTAACATCCGCTACGTCTACACCCATGGAAAACTGGCTGGTATGCATCAGCTCCGTATCGCCGACTTCCCGGAAAGTTCCATTCTTCTGATTGATATAGAGGTAATCATTCTCATGGAAATCATTACCGATATAAAGGTCGGGGTAGCCATCGAGGTTGATATCGGCAACGGCTATTCCAAGGCCATAGCCGATCGCCGAACTGTTGATGCCGGTCTCCCTGGTAACATCCGTAAAATGGTTACCGTCATTACGGTAAATACGGTCTCCGGATAGGGCATGATAAGTGTTCAGGAATTCAGACCGGGGTCGAAACGTTCCGTTTTCATGAACCGAATGATTCAGCAGATACAGGTCCGGATCGCCGTCATTATCATAGTCGAAGAAGGCTGCCTGCGTGCTGAATCCCGAAAAATCAAGTCCGTAAGCCTGCGCTTCATCATGGAATTGTGGTATGCCTTCCTTGTTCAATCCTTTATTGATCAGTAATTGGTTCCTGCTTTGAAGGATCTGATAATTGCCTACCCGGCACACATAAATATCCAGCAGGCCGTCATTATTGATATCAATTACAGATATGCCGGTTGACCATCCCTTATCCTGGGGAATTCCGGCTGCCTGGGTAACATCCTTGAATTGAAGTTTGCCCTGGTTCAGGAATAACTTATTCTCATGCTGGTTCGAGCCGAAGAAAAGATCCACCTTGCCATCATTGTTAAAGTCTCCGGCGCCAACTCCGCTGCCGTTATAGAAGTAAATATATTTGAACAGGTTGAAGTCTTTATTATAGGTCAGGTCGTTGCTGAAGTGGAGTCCTGTACGCTGGCTGTCCAGCGCTTCAAATAAGGCAGGTCCGTCTTCCTTTTTGGAGGAACAACTGTTCCCGAGCAGCGAAAAACTTACAACAATAAGAGGCAACCATTTATTTGAACGCATACCTGACAGTATCTCCTTTTAATGTATGTGGGGTTAGCAGAACAGGCTTTTGATTGTTTTGCAAAACCAGAATATAATTTTTAGTACCGGATCGGATGGCCTGGATTTCCTTTACTTCGCCGCTCAGCCGCAAACCTGTTTTAACAGGAGGAAGGAGGTTAAAATTGCCCTTTCCGGTACCGGTCAGCACCCATCCATAGCTGGCGTCCAGGCGTCCGAATTGCGGTGGAAAGCCAAAGAGGTTGCCACCCATCACAAGGTCTGTAATGCCGTCGCCATTCACATCCGCAGGCAATATCGCATTCACGCTGGATAGCTGCACCTCCTCGGGCAGCCGTTGAACGGTGAACGTGCCATCGCCCTTATTGATGGCAGCAACAGAGGAAGTATAGTTAAATGCTTTCACCTTCGCTCCGGATAACAGCGCATCAGGAAACAGGTCCTGAATCGTTTTACGTGCGTAATCCTTGTGTTTAAGATTAGACTTTTTTAAAGCCGGAAACTGATCCGTTATTTCCCGCTTCAGGAATACCGGACGGTCTTTGCCCTCCAGGGTCCGTGTCAGGAAAGATTCGGTAGTACCGCTCTGGTCAAAATCAGCGATCCAGAGGCGTACGGGATTCTTTTCATCGGGGTGCAGGTAGAAGTTCTCACCGATATTCCCAATGATCAGGTCCTGCTTTCCATCACCATTCACATCGGTAGCGGTAATGGTCTGCCACCAGCCATGCAGGTTTTCCAGCCCGGTATGGGCCTGCTCGGTAAAGCTTTTTCCATTCCACCCGAATACGCGCGTCGCCATCCACTCCCCCGTTACAATAAGCTCTTTCCGCTGGTCTCCCGTCACATCACTCCAAACAGCACTA
>DATAHC010000167.1:0-5441 GCA_036263415.1 Flavisolibacter sp. | reverse complement strand
TTGGTGGAATAGGTAGTAGGCATCGCGCGGGTACCGTCGTCGATACCTAGCCAGTCCCATTTGCCGCCGTTGTCCTTATAAAAGGTCTTGCCAACGGTTTGTGTATTGAATCCGGTACCGATCTGTATATTGAAGAAATTGGAAGAAGGAATGTCCTTGGTATTTACCTGGATCAGTCCACCGGCCCATTCGCCGGGATACTCCGGAACAAAGGCTTTGTTGATCACGATATTATCGATCATCGGCGCAGGGATCAGGTCAAAGGAAAAGGTCTTGCGATCCGGCTCCGTGCTGCTCAGCAGGATACCGTTCAGCATGGCCTGGTTGTAGCGATCAGCCAGTCCGCGCACAATGATGAAGCGGCCTTCCTGGATACTGGCGCCGGGCGTTCTTTTCAGCACCTCGCCGGTATTGCGGTCCGGTGAGCGGCGGATGGTTTCGGCGGAAATAACGGAAGCAACAGTATTTGTATTCTTCTGAAAGGCAATGAGGGAGTTCACGGTTTCGCGGCGGGCATTGGAGCGGGCGGTTACCACCACATTCGTCATATCCTTGCTTACCGATTGCAGGATCACGTTCAGCTCGTTCACCTGTCCGCTCAGCACTTCCACTTCGCTGATGGATTTCGGGCTGTAACCTACTGTAGTAAAGCTGATCTCGTATTTTTTGCCTGGGGCCAATGACAGCTCGAAGCGGCCTTCCAGGTTGGTGCTGGTGCCACCGCCGCCGGTTACGTTAACGGATACACCGGGTAGTGGTTCGTTGCGTTCATTAGAGACCTTACCGGTCAGCTTGATGGATTGTGAAAAAGCAGTGGACAGTATCAATAGAGTACAAAGAGTAAAAAGACTTCGCAAACGCATCCCTTTATTTTTTGCAAAGGACGCTTCGCAACATTACCGCTACGTTACGGGCAGGTTAAGCTAGTGTTACGCCAATGTTACGGGAATGTTAAGGCGGCCTCCTATGTCGGCCGGTCCACAGACCACCGTCCACTGTCCACAGATGCGAACTATCATTTTTGTCAGCTTGATTGGCTGTTAGACAGACGACGTCAGTTTTTAGCGTATCGGATTGTAGCATTCCTATAGGATCGTCCTATCGTAAACCCTGACGGCAATAACAGCCTGACTTCATGCGCGTGTCCGCCCTCCTGCGGAAAGGGACCGGCGCCACCTCGCTTGAAGCACTGCCTATCGTAAAGTCTGACTGTTTTAGCCGAGTGACCGTCATTGCGCGTGTCCGCCTCTGGCGGAAGGACGCAGGACGAAGCAATCTCTCAGTCACGGCTAACTATCGTAAGAACTGACCATATTTAAATTAGGACCGTCATTGCTAGCGTAGCGAAGCAATCCGCTGCACATCCAGACTGCCCTTACGCAGAACCTATCGTAAGTAAAGACCGTATGCAAGTTCAGTGATCACTCATTACTGATTACTGATTCCTCCTCGTTGATCCCTTCCCTGCCTTTAAATACGAGAAGAAAAAAGAAAATTCATAAAAGACTATACTATGCAGAGGAACCTAGTAAGAAATTCAGGATACCGCTACTGGAAAGCCGTATGAAAAATTACAGTTCTTATTTAAGAAGGAGCGTTCTTACTTCTTTGTAATCTTGCTGGAGTTCTCTTTAACCAGAGATGGCTTGGAAATGATGACCTCCACACCTTCTAATCCTGGCAACCCTGAATGAGTTGTAGTTACAGTAGTAGAACTGCTTTGCGAAGGAGATTTATCCGTAGTTGAAGAATCTTTATTCATACTATATCATGTACACGATCAAATTTAATCATTTATCCGGACTCATCACCTGGACTTTATAAATCAGGTCTTCCTGCTTTTTAGTTAAGTGATAGCCTATACAAATCACATAGGGGATTGCAGCAATCAAGGCAAAGATCAAAGCATTATAATAAAAGGATCTTTTCCTTCGAAACACAATAAAATTTCTATCAATGGCATCATTGATCTCAAGAATGTAGGAACCTTTTAATGAATCATCCACTTTTTGCTGATTTACCAACCCAGGATATAACGTTTCGATTTGCACTTTAAATTGTTGGTAGTATTTCGAAGGGGGATCCAGATAAGCTATGCTAACCGGGATCAGCAAGCGAATAAAATAACCCAGTGAAATAGCGAAGAATATAATGAATGCACTAAATGCCATATGAAACACCCAGCCGAATATATCTTTTTTAAAGATATGTTGTATTAAAGGAGTCAGGAAAATTCCTATAGCGGAATAAATGAGCAGGATATTAGTTATGCTGCCAAAAACCTTCTGATAGTTGGAATTATATTCTTCCAACCGCCTTTCACTTACTTCAATAATATAATCCAGATCATAGAATGACTTGGTCATGCATCAAACCTATTTCACTCAAATTTTAGCAAATAGAAGTTCTCTAAATGCAAGCCAAGTGACAATTCTAAAACTCTGTATGATAAATTTCCCTATTTCTATATTTTCAAAAACCGTATCGTCACAAAACTTCCATCCTTCCTGCGTAAAACGGCGAGATACATTCCCTCCGCCAAAGCCGAAACCGGTATACGGGCGCTTGTTTGATTGCGGATCACCTGTTCCAGCACCTTTTCACCCGTTGCTACGTTTCGGATCTCCACTGTTTCCCATTCATCAGCCAGGGACAGGCTGTCCAGGTATAAGGTGCTGCTCACAGGGTTGTTGCTATGCACATTCCCCGGAGCTGATGGTACCGGCTCGGTCAGTTCAAAGCGAATGAAATTACTGCCGGCCTCCTTTATGGTAGCGCAAGGCTCACTGGATATCACCTTGCAACGAATCTTATCACCGCTTGCCAGTGGCTGATAGGTAAGGACTTTTAAGGAGGATCCGGATATCACTTTCCAGGCATGTTTCGAAGTACTGTCTTCCCACACAAATACAGGCGAACTGCCACCATCAGTTATGGTAGCTGTGATCACAGTCGATGACCCTTTTTCTATCTTACTGTTACCGGTTATAATAATGGTCGGCGCATTGGCCGGAAGGATTGCAACAGCGATTGAATTGCTTTTCACAGGATCGGTTGAAATACAGGATGCATTACTGGTTAGGCTGACGTCTACGATATCCCCCTCCTTCCATGAAGAAGAAGTATAACTATTCTGATTACTGCCTACAGGAACTCCATTTTTATACCACTGGTAAACTGGCAGAGTTCCACCATTAACACTGTTTGCCGTGAAGCTGAGCGTGCCGCCCGGACAAATCATGCCGGCAGAAGCAGATATGGATACGGAAGGCTTACCTACTTCATTCACCTTTATCCGGATCTCATTGCTTCCTACATTGGTGAGGGCTGTACAGGTAGCATTGCTTTTCATTAATAGCCGTACAACCTGCCCGTCTTTTAAGGCATTGGTCTGGAAGCTGTCAGAATCGGTTCCAACCAGATAGCCATCGACCTGCCATTCAAATCGGGGTTTGGTGCCACCATTCACAGGAATGGCAACAAAAGAAACGGTGGTACCAGAACAAATACTACTTGCTGAAGCTTCGATCCTTACAGACGGCGTAACTCCGGTTCCTGTAATGTTTATCTTGTAAACAGTACTGAACTTCGTTGTATCTACCACGCATCTGTATAAATAGCCATTAAATTCAAGAGGAAGCTGTTTCAGCTGAAGATCTTTTAAGCGCGTACCCTGGTAATTGGTCCCGTCTGACAGGGGAACATACCCATCGCCTTTATCCAGTTGCCATTGGTAGGTTGCTCCTGAAATAGAAGCATGCAGTACCGTATCTGTTCCGGGGCAGGTTGCAATGGTAGCCACGTTCATACCACTATTTCTGAAAATAGAAGTTCCTGGTCCTACTAAGTTCACAATTAGATCAGGCAGGCCGTCACCATCAAGATCACTCATAGAGGCACCCTCGGTAAGTGTAAGTTGCTTCAATTCCACTGACGACAAAAAATCCAGATTGCCGGACGTACTGTTATTCTGAAATAATAATACACTTCCATTTCTCCCGTTATTCGTTGCAATATCAGGCCTGCCATCGCCGTTCCAGTCGCCCGACACAATAAATCTCGGGATTTCTTCAGAAGGAATCTTTATGGCTTCTTCAAACTGAATTGTACCACTTTCACTTCTATTCTTCCAGAGGGTTATCAATGGCTTATCGTATTCCGTCACTGCAATTTCCGGCTTTCCATCACCATCAAAATCCTTTACTTCTAATGAGCTGCCAAATACTCCTGATTCATAATAAGCCGATTTTTTAAACGAAAAGCTTCCCGGCATGCTCAGGTTTTTATAAATATATAAGCCGCTATTTGCGACACCAGCAATATCATCTTTACCATCATTGTTCAGGTCAGACACTATAAAATAATCAGGACTAATTTCCAATCTGATAAAGACTGGATCATCGAAATGAAGTGTTGTGGCAGCACTGGAGTTCTTATAGACAATCAAACCGCTTTCAAATTTATCGGAAAGAATGATATCAGGCCGGCCATCCCTGTCCAGGTCATTGATGGCAAAACCAAATGTTTCATAGCCTCTGGAAGCATCAATTACATAGGGTGGCAAAAGAGAAATAGTACCAGGCGTACTCGCATTGATGAAAATAGAAATAGTACCGGATTTGGAATTAGATGTGACAATATCAAGTTTTCCATCACCATTGATATCGGAAACAACGATCTTGAATACAATACCCACAAGATCATATGTGTAACTTTTGAAATCTACTTTACCAGGCATACTTATATTAAGTGCCACACCAAGACCATCCAATCCTCCGGCTATCAAATCCAGTTTGCCATCCCCATCTATGTCGCCTGAAACCACACCACTTCCATTGAATATATTTTTTGCGGCCTCAAAAGTAGAAGCGGAGATGCCAGGGTCCGGTATAAATTTTACTAGGAAAGGAAGCGCTGAATAAGCCGTCAGGTTTTTTACTGAAATGGAAATTGGCTTTTCCGCTGCACCAATAGGTACCCTTACTGAAATGCTATCGGTTGCTGAAGTAATCACCTCAGCCTTCACGCCTCCAAAATAGACAGCATTCTGATCTTTAGTCAAACTAAAGCCACGGCCGTATATTTTTACAATGGAACCGATAGCGCCGGACTGAGGGCTTACTGATGTTATTGCCGGAGGTACCCCAAACATAAAGCCTGGTCGTTCACTTTTTCCTAATGGAGAACTTACCGTCACATTACCTGCTGCACCATCCCCGACAATTGCATCAATTAATTCGGGCGATTGAATTACAAAGGAACTTGCATTTACGCCACCAAACTGGACAGATGTAACACCTGAAAGATTCGTACCGGTTATATGAACAATTGTTCCCTTTTGTCCTAACGCAGGCGTAAAAGAAGCTATAAAAGGCTGAGGACTGACACTGTTTAAAAAAATGGATAAGGCGGAAGATGGTGTTAACGAAGTAAGGATATCT
>DATAHC010000166.1:0-3497 GCA_036263415.1 Flavisolibacter sp. | reverse complement strand
AATAGCGGCTCCGGGAACTTTCCGTAATCAGAAATCGAATCATAATAATATACAGCTTACCAGTTGGTATCAAAGCCCTAATCGCCGGTATAATAACTATGTCGTGCTTCAGACAAATAAAATTAAAGCAGGAGAGAACGGAGGCATTCGGAATGGTGCTGATCTAAACGATCCGGCTTATGCCGCCTCACGCTTCACTGTTCCAACTTTTCTGGGCGGCGACCCTGTTCAGATCAATACCCGTAATGTATTCGATGCCAGTATCTATACGGGCAACAGGTACACAGAAACTAATTATTTTCTTCGACAGCAATACGATTTCGGACGTAAGGATTCTATAGTTACCGATTCTACAGTTGTTCCCTTATTTTTTCCGAAACTTAGGTTTGAGCACAGTTTGACATTTGGCAAGTACCGATATATTTTTCAGGACCTTGCAACTGCCGGAACGCAAAGAAATACCCCTGACTCAGCGTATTATAAGGACCGGTATAATCTGACAATCCATCCTTCAGGTGATTCCATCATTATTCAAGATCGATGGAGAGAGTTCAAAAATGATTTTTCGATCTACCAGTTCCCGGATGCAAAGAACCTGCAACAATTCATTAGAGTAGGAGCCGAATTGCAATTATTAAGTGGTACGTTCAGGAATACGCAGAAACTCCATAATGTAATGCTACACGGTGAATACCGAAATCGCACGAAAAGCCAGAAATGGGATATCCTGGCTTATGGCCGCCTTTGGGTAACAGGCTATAATAATGGAGATTATCATGCGTATATCAATCTTCAGCGACTGATCAATCCAAAGGTCGGAAGTCTGCAACTGGGTTTTGAGAATATCAGCCGTACGCCATCGTTTATTTATAACCCGGCCAGTAATTTTTACCTGGATGTTGCTAAATCATTCAAAAAGGAAAATACGGTCCATTTATTTAGCTCAATTCTTCAGCCCAAACTCAATATACGCCTGAGCGCAGATTATTATTTGGTAACGAATTATCTGTACGTAACGAATTATTATCGACTTCAGCAAGAGGCAACTGTTTTCAATGTATTGAGGATCAATGCTCAAAAAACATTCCGTATAGGCAAACGCTGGAACTGGCATACCAACCTGTATATACAACAGAAGGCCGGAGATGCTGAAGTTAATTTTCCCACACTATATACGAGAAACATCTTTGGTTATGAAGGAAAACTTGGTTTCAAACGGCTTCAAATTGCTTTTGGAACAGAAGTGCGCTACCATACCCCCTATAAAGCAGATGGATATTCACCCTTACTGGGACAATTCTTTTATCAGGATTCCGTAATGCTTTCCAATCGCCCTCAGGTGGATCTTTATATGCATTTCAGGATTCGCAGTTTTACAGCCTATTTGCGCGGTGAGAATTTAAATACCTTCGATCTTCAGGGTGGTGGATTTACAGCCAATAATTTTGCAGCACCTGGCTATCCAACTCCAGGTTTAATAATTAGATTCGGTATTTTCTGGAGTTTTGTTAATTAATAGGGAAAGCCCTGATGTTACCCCTATACCTTTTTATTTATTGGTTATTCATTCTATCTTTGTAAAATAGATGAAGAAGGCGCTTATATACATATTATTACCGCTTTATTTCATTTCCAGCAGTGGGGTGGTTGTTAGTCTTCACTATTGTATGGACCGACTTGATTCCATACAGTTAGGATCAAATGATTCCGAAACCTGCAGTAAATGTGGAATGCCAAAAGGCGATAGCAATTGCTGTAAGGATACTATCAGGATTGTTAAGCTCGCCTCTACTCATACCATTTCTTCAACCTATACGGCTGATTTTTCAATAGGTGAAGCCATTCAATCAGCACCATCGTTTATTTCAAGTCCATTCTTTAATTTCCGAAAAGCAGATGCTGCAGTAGCGAATGGCCCTCCTCTTTCAGAGCAGAATGCATATATTCTCCATTGCGTTTTCAGGATTTAGAATAAATATATATAGCCTTAAAGTCAGGCGTGACGTTATATATTAATTCAAAATCAAAAATTCATTATGAAGACGATAATCGTTGCTTTTCTTTTATACTTTGTTTTATGTGTTACTTCATCTTTTGCACAGTCTAATAAAGCAACCATAAAGGTTGCCGGTAATTGTGGTATGTGCAAGAAGAAAATTGAGAAAGCTGCAACAGGAGCAGGGGCAAGCCATGCAATATGGAGTCCGGAATCTAAGCTGCTCAAAGTTACCTTCAACCTTAAAACTACTAGTGTTGCCAAAATTGAGGATGCTGTGGCACATTCTGGATATGATACAGAGCACGTTAAAGCTACTGATGGAGCATATGCACAGCTGGATGAATGTTGTCAATATGTCCGGTCAAGTTCTGAGTCTTCCTGCTGCACTGAAAAAAAATGTGCAGAGAGCAATTGCATGAAGGATGGTAAATGTGCTAAAGATATGCAGTGTTGTAAGGAATCCGCATGCCTTGCCAAAGCTTGTTGCAAAAATTAACGCTATAAAAGGATTCACATGAAAACATTTAAAATAGCCATATTTCTGATATTAATCGGATTGACAGGTAATGCACAGATAACTTCCGTGACGCTGCAAGCCAGTGGTTTAACCTGCTCGATGTGTTCCAAGGCAGTTAAGAATGCATTGGAAAGAGTTTCTTTTGTAAAAAAGGTAGATGTTAATATTAAAGATCAGGAATATTCGATCAGTTTCAAGGATGAAACAAAAATAGATTTCGATGTATTAGCACATGCTGTTGAGGATGCAGGATTTTCGGTATCTAAATTTATGATAACTGCTAATCTTGCAGAAACATCCTTGACGAAAGATGCACATATAAAAATTGACTCTTCTAATTTCCATTTTCTGAATACTGAAAATCGGAACCTTTCAGGAATGCAAACATTCAGGATAGTTGATAAGCAGTATTTATCTGCGAAAGAATTTCGCAAGTATAGCGGATTTACGAATCAAGCTTGTATGCAGACGGGTCACGCAGCAAAATGTTGTCTCCATGAGGGCTTCAGAGAAAATGAAAGAATATATCATGTAGTTATTTAAACCCAAGGCCCTTTTAAAGGGGCCTTTTTTTATGAAGAGATACTTAATTTATTTCTTGATCTTATTCAATTTGAGTTTATCTGCTCAGGAGCTCTTTGTCTTTTCGGAACCTGCTTCCAATATGCCGGCTCACTCCGTAACTTCCAAACTCTCTATTCTAAAAGATGCTGGCAGCAGATCAGGGGTGAGATTTGGACCTGAGGTAATGTTTGGCCTTTCAAAGAAGTGGATGTTGCATTTTGGATCAAGTTTTTCCAACTTATACCAGGCAAATACTAGTTGGGAGTCTTTATACTTTTATAGTAAATTTCGTTTCCTGTCCATCGATGATGTACGTAAGCATTTTCGTATGGCTGCTTTTGCGCTGGCAACCTATAGCCGAAACCGATATCGTTATGAAGAGGTAGCTATTCAGGGTGAGCGAAGTGGCGTTCAGTT
>DATAHC010000165.1:0-6858 GCA_036263415.1 Flavisolibacter sp. | reverse complement strand
CCTGTAGAAGTTCTTTGGAACTGATACATCCAATCCCACATGTTCATTCCATTCGCTGTTTTTACAGAGCCATTGTATACATCATTCCACCCGCCATGACCATAGCCGCTGCGGATAGTTATAGCTGCTGCACCCGGTACCTGCTGATTTACCCGATTTACCACATCGATATTCTGGTCGCGATAGCTGATATCATCATTTCCTACAACTGCCCATAAAGGAGTCTGAGAAATTTTCCACCAGGGATAGTTTGCTGTATTTACACCCTGGGTGGCGCCGGACATTACCACTAAAGCGGCAAACCTCTTGATCACATCCGTATTCACGTTCAGTTGTCCCAGATAAATGGTATATCCACCTGCACTTAAGCCGGTAAGGTAGATACGAGACTGATCGATATTGGGAAATCTCCTGATCGCTTCATCCAATACCTGGTTGATATGATTCGGGTCCAGGCTATACGAATTGTGCTGGGGTGCAACCATGATGAATTCAAATGGAGGCTTGTACCCATTTTTTAATACATATGGCAGCCCGGTATTATACATTAAATTAATATTGGTACCGGCTTCACCCATCCCATGAAAGAACATCACAAGAGGATATTTTTTTGTGGTACTGAAATTAGCAGGCTTATAAATTACTTCATTGAGATAGTAGGTAGACGATCCTGCAAGAACATCCACTTTATCGTTTATGAATTCCTGAGCCTTTACCTGCGCGATTACGCATAATGTGGTCAGTAACCAGAGAAATGATTTTCTGATCATAATATTATTCAGGTTTACCTGAGGTTTTAATTAGGATGGAGATTATTTAATTTGGGTAATAGCGGAAACCGGTAAATTCATCAGGATCTCCTTCGAATTTCCTTTTGTTTCCTGCGTTGCAACAGCCTCTTTGGAAAGGACGACTGATTTGAATGAGCTTATAGCAGCCGGATTGGTGGCCGTACCATAAACATCAACTGCAACCATGATATTGCCGGCCGTAACCTGATAATACCAGTAATTCTTTTGTCCGTTTACCGTCTCTTCAAAAGGAAGTGATTGCGTGGTCTTTCCATCATCACTAGTCTTAAATATGCGGACGAGGCCATTTTCTGCTGTCTCAGCTGAAATTGATGCGGCCGCCATATTTGTATGAAATATCGTATGTGTCGGCAACTGTACCGATACCCACGAATCACCTTTTTGCCAGGAAGATTCGGTTATTCCATTAGAATTGTTAAGTGAGGAAGAAGCCACAACTTCTGAAACTTGGGGCTGTGCAGCTATTCTTTCGTCTACGTCTTTTCGACAACTAACTGCGGAGCATAACAGGATCAATCCTGCTATTGGTGCATGTACTTTTTTCATGGTTATTGAATGTGTGTTTTCAATGGTGTTTGCGGCACATATTACTCAAATACAGTACCAACTGTGCAATAAATTCGACATTGTGAGACATTTATTTTGATTATTGTGCGGGATCAAACACCATGCAAATTTCATCGGTAAAAAAACGTAGTTCGTCGAGGACGTTCAGTTGTCTTATAATAAATAAGAAATTTTCGTAAACTAATAACGCTATGTAACGGATATCCTACAACGCTTTTTTGTCAAGCAGTTATTAAATGAAAAAGGCCCTAAAAGGGCCTTTTCTGTGAAGCGAGCTCAGTAGGTATTATTTCAATTGACTAGCCTGTGCAAAGTCCATATTCA
This sequence comes from Flavisolibacter sp., assembly GCA_036263415.1. Taxonomy (GTDB): domain Bacteria; phylum Bacteroidota; class Bacteroidia; order Chitinophagales; family Chitinophagaceae; genus Flavisolibacter. The sequence goes on along the minus strand of DATAHC010000165.1, from coordinate 5,155 downwards.
TAACAGCCTCTTTCGAAATGTTTTTGCTTTCCAGCGTTGCTAATTCATCAGCACTGAAAATAAGATAACTGAATTGCTGATCCTTATTGAAGGATTGGTCTTTGGCCTGGGCCATGATGGTAATCGTTCCATTTGATAACTGATAATACCAACTGGTATTATCAAATGTAGCTGGCAGCGAATGAACAGATGCGCCATTTTTTACATATAGAACTACCAGGCCTTTTGACAGGATCTCAGACGATAACTTTGAATCGGTCAGCGTTGTTGAGAATAGGGTATTATCATTTGTCCAATTGGATGATGACGCCCATGATGCTCCAGTAGCCGGTGCTGTTACTTCAGGTACTTCAGCCAGCTGATCGGCTGCCTCTTTTTTGCAGGAAGCAAAAGCAAGCAATGCCACCAGACTTAAGAATTTCAATTGTTTCATAATTTATTTATTGAAGCCGGGTTATTGGCCTAGCTAATAACCCGGCTATTTAGAATTTATAATTTGGAAATTTTAGTTGATTCTGTCCAATCTCCTAACTGAACTGTTAAGGTATAGGTTCCTGCTTTCAGATCACCGATGGAAAGATAGGTCTGGCTGGATCCCGCCTGTTTTGCTACAGTAAATTCCTTCTGAGCCACACCCGAAATATCGAACAATCGAACTTTCATCTGGCCACTGAGTTCATTATTCACCTGCAGCAGTAATCTGTCCTGAACCGGATTCGGATACACCGTTAAGCCTGTTTGCATGCTTTCCGTGCTCACAGAGGCTGCAGCGGTTGTAGCCAGTGCGGTACCGTTTTCAGTAAGCGTAAGGCCGTTCAGATAATTATACGTGTTCAGCTTGCTGATGCTTACCGTAATCTTACCACTCACTGGTATCAGAGCTGAGAAGGAAGCTGTTGTAGCCGTATTATTATCCGTTTTTACATCAGCATTTACAGAGCCGATCGTAAACCGGGTCGTATTGTTGGTCGCACCCGTTCTTGAGGCATAGAATTCCAGGTTATAGGTTTTGGAATTATCCAGGCCTGAAATAGTCAGGGTTCTGTTAGAGGTCGAATAGCTGGCATAGCGAACCACCTCTTTAGGCGCCATGGTTGTGGTAATAGTAGTTCCATTATCACTTACACCACTTTGCTGATTCAGAGAAGCTGATATAGTTGACGCAGTTCCATCGGTATACTTAAATGAAGCGGAATTCAGCGAACCTGATGTATTCCAATTGTTCCAAGTAGCATCTCCATAAGCATTGGAACCGCCATACAGATTCACCTTTACGGTTCTGGTAGCGCCACCGGTTGGGGGAGGCGTAGTGGTTGCTGAATTTACAGTGATGTTCACATCATCAGCAGCCGTTGCTCCTGCATTGTCCTTCACAGTTAATCTGAAGGTATAAGTGCCTGCTACCAGATTACTCAGCGTGGGGCTGGCTATGGTGGTGCTGGACAAGGTATATTGTGTTGGACCTGCCACTTTTGACCAGGTATAGGACGCAATAGAGCCATCTGCATCTGTTCCGGATCCTGTCATGGCAACCGAATTAGCAGGAAGGGTAATAGACTTGTCTGCACCGGCATTGGCTACCGGGGGTACATTAGAGGGAGTTGTAACTACACCTTTTTTGTATTGCAGCATCCATTCATAAACGTTCATGTTATTCTCTCTGTAACCAGGATTATAGGCCTGAGTCCAGGCATCATGTCCGGTTGCGGCAAAGATCGTCTTACGTGCCAGCGGATTAGGAGCCGGGATAGTTGAGTTGATATACTTTACAAAATCATTTGTATAGAATACAGGAGCTGTAGGGTCTCCGTCATTATGAAAAGCCCAAACCGGAATATTATTGTTTGCAATGATATTTCCTCTATAAACACTAGGATAAGCCGCACCGCAAATTGGCGCAATACCTGCCAGGCGTTTTGGATAATTGGCATTCTGCTCATTTCCCGCATATTCCCATACGGCTCCGCCACCCATACTTAAGCCGGTAAGGTAAACCCTGGTTGGGTCTACATTATAATTATTGATGGCATAGGTAATTACGGCATCAATATCAGCTGATGTTGGCCAATCCACAAACTGGGGGGAGATTACGATAAATTTAAACGTCTGGCCATTAACGGTAAACGAAGTGGGGAAGGTTCCGTTATTGATCAATTTGGGAGGACCGTTCCGGAGAACCTTAGGCAGGTTAGTGGGGCTGCCATCGCCTAATTCACCCATTCCATGAAGGAAAAGGATCATTGGATATTTGGAGGTACTGGTAGCGCTATAACCCTGGGGCAAGTATTCATAAAATGCCTTGGTATTAGAAGTTATAGACGTGTAACGGGCTGTTTGCACTTGCGCATCAGCCTGCTGGCCAAGGAAAAGCATTAGCATTCCAATGAGTACTGACAGGTACTTTGGGTTTTTCATATTCATATTTATAGGTTAACGATAAACAACGTGAAAAAAAGTGCACGGGTCAAACTCACAGAGACGGAACGGATTTTGCTCGCGCCAACTTAGCCAATACCATGCCAAACCCCAATTTTCCACACTTAAAATTGTTATAGCGTGCTCAGCTACAAGCAGTTATAAAAAATTGCGTATATAGATAAGGTATTCATGCTCCAGCGTTTGTTTATATCCTGGTCGCGCCTTTCCAGAATAGCCGATAAATAAAAAAGCCGTCGTACGACGGCTTTTTTATTTATCGCTGGTAAACTTCAATCATTCCCTGCGTATCGCCTCTGCGTGGCGCCGGAAAGGAATCCGTTTTCTGGTAATGGACCTGAAGGGAATCCCTGACCCGGAACGGGTAAAAATTGTTGAGGTTGGGGATATATTCGAAAAGTACCACTTCGTATTGCTTCGCGGCAATCCGGCTTTCATACATCCTGGCCTCTTTGTTAAACATGGCCACTCCAAGGTGGTACCATAACGGCGTTTCCAACCCGGTTTCAAGCTTGAAAGGGAGCTCTGCAGCGAGTGGTGTCAGCTCCGTCATGTTCAATAACCGAACATCCGGGTGATTCCTGATCAGCGGATTGGCCATCAACCGATGAATGCCGTCTACCGTAGCTTTAGGCATATATATCTTATCAAAGGAGCGCAGTCCGGAAAACGTCCATTCCGACATTGGAATATCCGGAGGTTCATGGCTGATGACATAAGTTTTACGGTTCACAATGTTTTCACCCCCGGTTACCTTTGCCTCTTGCTCCGGGAAAATACGTTGTGTTACCTTCTGCATATATTTCCAGAAAACACCGCTCCACCATAAAAAAGTGCCCAGGGCGGCAATGGTAATATATTTCGTTCGTAACAGGTCCAGGTTCAGGTATTGTGTCAGATAGGTCAGAATGAAAGCAAAAGCAAAACTGTGAAAGAAGATATTATTGTCCGGAGGCGTATAGCTGGTAACCTGAAGTATGGCCGCTTCTGCAAGTATACCCAGGGTCAATATAAGAAACAGGCTGGATCTTTTATCCTTCACTAATGCTTTCCAGCTTCTGAAATGTGCCACCCCGATGAGTAAAATGATGAAGATGTAAAATTTGATCCATTGCGAGCCCCAGAAGAACTCTTCAATGATCTCAAAGCCAGACACGCGTGAGGTATGTGGCGGCTGCCCGTGATTGAACCAGTAACCGAAATTAAAACGGGTAAGCGGGGCAATAAAGGCAAATGCAATGATCATATAGCTGCCGATAAAGATCAGAAAAGGCCGCCACCTGCCTTCCTGAAAGCAGTTCCATGCCAACAAAGCCAGGGCAAGGAGCAGTGCCAGGCCTCCGCCATCCTGCTTGGTGAAAAATGAAAAGAACAGGAACAGGGCGCTCAACGAAAGCCATATCCACTTTTCATTTCTGAATATATAGCGAAGCAGGAAAGCCAGTCCGATCATTTCATAAACGATCACCGTATGATTATACCAGGGCCAGAAATTGAAGAAGGAATAAGAAATGCAATACAGCAGCACGGAAAGCAATCGTATTCCCGGATGTACGCCCAGGCTTTTCAGGATCGATCGAAAAGCAAGGCCTGAAAGTATATTGAGGAAGACCTGGGCTTTCACCAGGGTAATCAGCTGCGCTCCAAAAATCTTAAAGAAAAGGGCGGGCACCACCCAATACATATATCCCAAAGGCATTCCAAAGTCCTTGTAGGGTATTTGCCCTTCACTCAGTCTATAAGCGCCTTCCCAGGACAGAAAGATATTAACCCGGTAGGGATAGGTGAGGAACAGCGGTACGAGGGCCAGTACGATAATAAGAGCAATTTCCAGAAAAGCGTAGGTTCTGATCCTTTTCCGGTTGATAAGTGGTTCGGTCATTTGTATCAGCAATAAATTGGGCTACAAGATATAAAATCAAAGGTGATAAAGAAATTCACCCTGTTTCCTTCAACTATTATGAGTTTTAGCGCATAACCTATAATTTTAGCGCATTATATTCAAAAGTAGAAGCTGTGGCCTATTTACGTTTACTCCGACCTAAAGACTGGGCAAAAAACCTTTTCTTGTTCATTCCGTTGTTCTTTTCAGGCAAATTATTTTCCTGGGATCTTTACCCGCAACTGATGCTGGGTTTCCTTGCCTTCTCTTTTATGGCCAGCAGCATTTACATCATCAATGACTACAGGGATATAGAAGATGATAAGAAGCACCCGGAAAAGTCCAAACGGCCGCTGGCCAGTGGGGCTGTCTCTAAATCTGCGGCTCTTGTAATCTGCGTTATCCTGGTCCTTCTCGGACTGGGCACCGGCTTTCTGATCCGGGAGAAGTTCCTTTTTGTGCTGGGCATCTATTTTTTACTGAACCTGGGCTATTCATTCGGCCTGAAAACCATACCCATTCTGGACATTGTTATTGTTGCCATAGGCTTTGTACTCCGTGTAAAAGGCGGAGCGGTAATTGCCAATGCCGGCCTTTCCGAATGGTTGAACATCATGATCTTTCTGCTGGCCTTATTCATGGCCATCGGAAAGCGCCGGGATGACGTTCTGCTTAAGCTTTCATCCGGAATGGATATGCGGAAAGCCATCAAAGGCTATAACCTGGAATTTCTGAATATCATCCTGGCACTGGTTTGCGCGGTAATCATCGTAGCCTATTTCATGTACACCATGAATCCTGACGTTCAGCAACGGGTTGCCAATATGGGCCAGGCCG
>DATAHC010000164.1:0-3767 GCA_036263415.1 Flavisolibacter sp. | reverse complement strand
AGGAAAAAGTGCACTTGAAGCTGGAATTCAATTGGGATACTAAGCCGGTGAACAATGTGATTGCAAAGCTGCCCGGAACGGAATATCCGGATCAATGGGTCATGCGGGGTAACCATCACGACGGTTGGGTGAACGGGGCGGCCGATCCTTTGAGCGGTATGGTGGCGGAAATGGAAGAGGCCCGCTCTATAGGCGAGTTGGTCAAAAAAGGTTGGAAGCTCAAACGTACCATCGTTTATTGTGCCTGGGACGGAGAAGAACCTGCCTTGCTGGGTTCTACCGAATGGGCAGAGGATCATCAGCAGGACCTTAAGGAAAAGGCGGTGGCCTATATCAACTCTGATGGAAACGGCAGGGGCTTTATCGGTGCCAGCGGTTCGCATACGCTGGAGCCCTTCTTCAATCAGGTAATGGATGATGTCTTGGACCCGCAAACGGGTGTCAGTATAAAAGAACGACGCTATGCGAAAACCATCACCGATGCCGATAAAGCGGCAAGGGCCAAAATGATGGGTAATAAATATATCAAGCTGGGTGCATTGGGAGCGGGGTCCGACTATTCTCCGTTCATTCAGCATTTAGGCGTTCCATCTATGAACCTGGGGTTTGGAGGGGAAGATCCGGGAGGCGAATACCATTCTATTTATGATTCTTACGATCTGTTCACACGCTTCAAAGATCCGGGCTATCAATATGGGATCGCCCTGGCCAAAACAGCCGGAAGGGTAACCCTGCGCCTGGCGAATGCCGACGCGCTGCCTTTCGACTTTAACAGCTTTTACAAAACGGTAGCCGATTATGCAACCGAAGTAAAAACGCTGTTGGATAATCAGCGAACCGAAACAGAAGCGGAGAACCAGCTCATTCAGCAGAATCTGTTTACGCTTGCAAAGGATCCTAAAAAAACCTATGCCGTACCGGTACTAAAGGAAGCGGTGCCTTACCTGAATTTCAGTGAGTTGGACAATGCGTTGATGCAATTGAAAGCCAATGCCGAAACCTTCCAGAAAATGAGTGCCGGTGCCACGAAGTTGAATGCAGAGAAGCTGAATCAGCTGAATCAGTTGCTGTACAAGGCAGAGCAAAGCCTGATTTCCGATAAGGGCTTGCCACGCCGGCCCTGGTATAAGCACGAGATCTATGCACCCGGATTTTATACCGGCTATGGGGTGAAAACCCTTCCCGCCATCAGGGAAGCAATTGAGCAGCGCAACTATAAGGAAGCGGGTGAAAATATCAGTGTGGTGGCGCAGGCTATACAGGCTTACAATAGTCAGGTTCAGCAGGCAATAAAGCTGGTTTCACAACCAACCTTCTGAGGCATTTTCGCTGAACAACTAGCTTACCTTTGACGGAAACGTCAAAGGTTTTTTATTTTGAAGCACTTACCCCAGGCATTTTTGGACTCCATGAAGAATGTTCCCGGTTTCGACAGGGAAGCTTTTGAGCATACGCACGACACGAACGTTGTAGTTACCTCTGTTCGCCTGAATCCCGGAAAACTAAGTACAGCGATCCACGCCGGTAGTCCTTTGTCCTTCACGCTGGGACAGCCTGTGCCCTGGAGCCGGTATGGTTACTATCTGGATCAGCGCCCTTCGTTTACATTCGACCCGCTTTTTCATGCAGGCCTGTATTATGTTCAGGAAGCTTCCAGTATGTTTTTGGAACAGGCTATGAAATTGGTTACGGATACGGGTCAGCCTTTGAAAGTTCTGGATCTGAGTGCGGCGCCGGGGGGCAAGTCTACCCATCTGCAGTCATTGCTTCCTGAAGACAGTTTGCTGGTCAGTAATGAAGTGATCCGCAGCCGCTGTGCGGTATTAACGGATAATATCATCAAATGGGGCGCCTCCAATGTCATCGTTACCAATAATGACCCGGCTGCTTTCAAAAAGCTAACCGGTTATTTCGATGTAATTGTGGTCGATGCTCCTTGCAGCGGCAGTGGATTGTTTCGTAAGGATCCGGATGCCATGGAGGAATGGAGCCTGAATAATGTATCCTTATGCAGCCAGAGGCAGCAGCGGATTCTGGCAGACGTATATCCAGCTTTGAAAGAGAATGGACTGTTGATCTATTCTACATGCTCCTACTCAATGGAAGAAGATGAAGCGATCGCCGATTGGCTGGTCGATGTCTTTCACATGGAAAGCCTTTCCGTCGATATTCCCTCAGCCTGGGGTATCGTGGAAACACAAGCTCCGGTATCGGCAGCCAGGGGGTATCGGTTTTATCCGGATAAGCTTAAAGGGGAAGGTTTTTTTATGGCCTGTTTCCGGAAATGCGAAACGGAAAGCGAGAAACGAATGAAGTCGGCACAGTTGGATCGTCTGTCTGTAAAAGATGCAGAAATTATAAAGCCCTGGCTATCTGCAGGCATGGATTTGATGGCTTATAAGAATGAGGTGATGGCTCTCCCATACCCTTTGGTACAGGAGCTTTCCATACTGGCTACGCTATTGAACATTTATTATGCAGGCGTCAGGATAGGGAGTATCATGAAACAGCGCTTGGTTCCGGATCATGCACTGGCGGTAAACACCAGCCTTTCCGGCTCGGTGGCGGCAACGGAGCTGAATGAAGAGGAAGCGATCAAATACCTGCAGCGAAATGAGTTGAGCATTCAGCCGTCCGGAAAGGGATGGCAGGTGGTCCGCTATAAGGGCTATAATCTGGGGTGGATCAATGCACTTCCCAACCGGATCAATAATTATTATCCGAAGGAGATCCGGATTCTGAAACAGTCCCGGGAGTAAGATGCCGACGTATAAAAAGTGTTAAATACGGTAAGCGTATAAATACTATAGATTTACCGTGTTTCAATGGTTTTTGTTATGGAAAAAAACCAGCATATTTGTAATGCTAACGAAAACACCATTCATGCAAATGCATGGACCATTGAAAAACTAATTGATCCATATGAAAAAGTCCATCATATTTTTTTTCCTGCTGGTTGGCAGCTTCCTCGCAAAGGCGCAGAATGAATTGCAGATCCGGCACAGCGACAAAGGTTCCTATCTGGAACATACCGTTACGGCAAAGGAAAATTTCTATTCGGTAGGCCGTCTTTATAATATAGCTCCAAAAGACATTGCAGCGCTCAATGATCTGGATATGACCAAAGGCCTGAATATTGGTCAAACCCTGAAGATCCCATTGAATACAACCAATTTTTCGCAAACCAGCAATAAGGGTCGTCCGGTTTATTATGTGGTGGGAGAAAAAGAAGGCCTGTATCGGGTCAGCACAAAGAATAATCAGGTGCTCATGGCCAACCTGCGCAAATGGAATAACCTGGCGAACGACAATATAGCGGCTGGCAAAAAACTCATAGTCGGTTACCTGGTCTCTCCGGAAGCCGGCAACATAACGCCTGCTAATACAACACACGATAAGGAAGTGCTCACCATGCAGGAGCCCAAAAAGGATCCGGTGCAGGAATCCGGAACAACCAAAACATCCGCTGCTGATACGGAGGTAAAACAAAGCACGGAGAAAAAGCCCGAACCGCCCGTCAGCAAGCCCGCAACGACAGTCAGCCAGACGGCAGTAACGGATGGCAACGGCGGGTATTTTAAATCTTTCTATGAAAAGCAGGTAAAAGCCCAGCCGGCTAAAACAGACGAAACGGTTACAGCAGGTATTTTCAAAACAGCCAGTGGCTGGCAGGATGCGAAGTATTATGCGCTGATCGACCATGTGGAACCGGGTACCATCGTCCGCATTGTGAATCCATCCAATAACAAGGCGGTCTACGCTAAAGT
>DATAHC010000163.1:0-5844 GCA_036263415.1 Flavisolibacter sp. | reverse complement strand
CGCCTTGATTTCTTTCAGCTGACCCTTCAGCACTACAGCCGCCTGTTGCGACTGGTACTGGACCGGTATGTTGCAATTGACAAAGGCTACCTTCCTCATTTCTATATCCGGACTTAAGATCAGCAGGCCTATATCAAACCCTTCGAGGGTGATACTATCCAGTATCACATGCTCGCCGGAGCGCACTACAAAAGCAGGACCTTTATAAGAGGAATCGGCTATCAATCGAATACCCGGACCCCTGAGTAAAAAGGAATCCCTTTCGATAAAGATGCTGTCGCTGATCCGGATCTCCTTTCCTGCCAGGCTTTCCTTCACGAGCAGGGTATCGCCCCCCATACGAATAGTATCCTGTAAACGATTGCCCGCCGCTGTTTGCTTTGCCGCCGCCGGTACAGCCGGAAGCAGAGAAGCAGGTTCTGCCTTACCCTTTTTCCACAGCAGCCAGACAATGATGAGCAGGAGCAACAGCGATAGTACAGATAAGAACAACACAGTACCCCTGTTCGTTGCAGGCGCTGAACCAGTATTCTCCTGATGCTTCTCTATTGTTGCCGGCGCGATGTTATTGTCATTTCGTTTTTCGGAAGCTGCGGGCTTGAGAGCCACCTGTTTCAGCGGCTTTTTGGTATTCATAGCCAGCACAATGGTGATATTGTCTTTCCCTCCTTTGGCATTGGCCTGCTGCACCAGGGCCTGGGCCTTATTTTTTAAGCTGTCTTTCCGGTTGAGTACTTCCGCTATTCCGGCACGGCTCACCAGGTCCGTCAGCCCATCACTGCATAAAAGAACCAGATCACCAGGAAGGAAGGGAGACGTACCCATTTCGATATATTCGGTATCCGATGCCATTTGCCTGCTAAAACCCAGGGCCTTATTAATCTCGTTCCGCTTGGGATGATTCATGGCAGCTTCTTCCGTAAGCCGGCCCGAATCTTCCAGGAAACCCACAAAAGAATGGTCCTTTGAAATTTTGACCAGCGAGGCATCCCGCCATAAATACAACCGGGTATCGCCCACATGGGCATAATGCAATTCATTATTGACCAGATCGATCAGTGCCAGGGTTACTACACATGCCATGCTCTCCGTAGGGCCACCCTTTTCCTTTTCTTCGAAGATCCGCTCATTGGCCTGTGTAAAGCTTTGCTTCAGCATTTCCGGCGTGGGATCCTTCTGCTTGAAGTGGTCCAGTATAGTTTGCCGGGCTATCCCTGCGGCGATTTCACCGCCTTCATATCCACCCACGCCGTCAATTACACAGGCAGCCAGGTACCGGTCGCCCGCCAGTTTCTGAGCGATGAAGGCGTCCTCATTATTATCCCTTTGCCGTCCCGTATCGGTAATTCCAAAGATAGTTTCAGCCATTCCGTTTATGGGTGTTTTTGATGGAACCGAAATGTACCAGAAGCAGTAGTATGCAGACAATGAAGAATGATATGGAAGCGATTGCCGATAACATGGTTAGTTTTTAAATAGATTTACGCCTACAATACCATTCAGCACGATCCGGGAATTGACCGGCAGGGAGATCCAGACAGGATCTTCGGGGGTGCTTCGCTCTACCTCTTTCTCATTCAGGATCGTTTTTTCACCGAATGAAGCCATTTCGAAATTATCCTTGTCTTTCTGGTACCGTATCTTCAGATGCGGAGCATTTACCCATTCCGAAGGGATCCTGAAAATGGCGCTGCCCTGGAGGGTCTCCTCCTTGCCGGAGATGGTGATCAGATCGTCTTTCATAAAATATTCCAGCTTGCGCCCTGCGAGTGCCTTATCGGGCACGATGGCCTCGAGTCGCGCCACACCACCGGAAGCCTGGTTTGATAATTTCTTCTCATCATAGACCAATGCTTCGGTAAAGGGCACTTCATAATAACCTTCGCTGTAAAAAGTGAAGCCTTTCAGGATATCGGGGTTAATGTCGAAGGTTTGAGCAATACCCGTTTGCCTTGGAATAAAAGTGACCCTCAGGTTCTCCTGCTGTTGCTGGCTTCCCGGCAACAGTTTGCCGATGAAGCCCATATCCCCTCTTGCATAGTCGGGGTGGGAAACGAAACGAAAGACCCATTTGCTGCTGGACGGCTCAACCGTTTTATCTTTCTCCCGGAACGCTTTCAGGGCTTCATAAAACTTCTTTACGGATTCATGTACGATTAGTCCGAAAATCCCCTTCTTATTATCCATGAATTCCTTGAAATCGTCCTGGCTGAAGCAGATGATATATTCATGATAAAAAACGATCCGGTTGGCAAAGGAAAGGTGACCTATGGATTCATTGAATTTATCCAGGATGTAGCGGTATACGTCATCTGGCGTAAGGCTTACCGGCCCCCTGGCGGAGTACCCGTTCTCCTTTTTCAGGAACCAGTCCTGCAGGCCCATCCATTTCCAGATCGAAGTCTGTGATTTCATTCTATTGTCCTCAGCATTTTACGTTAATGATACTTGATAACCAGGTTCTGCATAGGCTTGGACAACTGCTAAAATCATTCCGGGTACGGCTGATAAACGTAAACATACAAAAGTTAGTATACTTAAAAAGTTAACAGGCGACAGAATGGTATCATTTTTATAGCGTTTGCCTTATGAATATCGGGTATGCATGCATCAATATGGAATTGGCAGATAAGGGTATCACAACCAATAAGGGAATGATCCGGAAGACCTTCCTGGAGAAAGGAATACAGTACGCCTCACAGTTAGCCCTGCAGAATGTAACGGCCCTGCTGGAGATCCTCAAGTGGAACGCGGCGCATGGTATAAAGGTTTTCCGCGTTACTTCAGAGCTGTTTCCGTGGGCATCCGAATATAAGCTGGAAGCCCTGCCCGACTTTACCGAGATCAGAAGTCTCCTGGAAGCAGCGGGCCGGACCGGCATACGCATCAGCAGTCATCCCGGCCCTTTCAATAAAATGGCGGGTACCGGACCCACGCTTCAAAACACCATCACCGACCTGGAGATCCATTCGCATATCTTCGACCTGATGGGATTACCTGCTACACACTGGAGCAAGATCAATATCCACGTGGGCGGTGCTTATGGCGACAAGCAGGAGACCCTGGTGAAATTTGCCAAAAACTTTCCGCTCTTATCCGGGAACCTGCAATCGCGGCTGACGGTGGAAAACGATGATAAGGCCGGCTTATACACCGTAGCGGAACTGCGGCCCCTGCATGAGATGATCGGGATCCCGATCGTATTCGATTATTTTCATCACCGGCTGAACCCGGGACAACAAACGGAAGAAGAAGCCTTTCACACGGCCTTCGATACCTGGACCGTGCGTCCCATCTTTCACTATTCAAGCTCGCGTAGGGAAAAAGAAGATCCCGCCAGTAAGAAAGAAGCCCATTCCGACTGGGCCTATGAAAAGATCCATACTTATGGTAAAGATGTTGATATTATTCTGGAGACCAAGATGAAAGAGCGGTCCGTTCAAAAATACCTGGACGAATTTGGTGCATAAGATCAATACTCTGATAAAGCGGAACCCCCTTCCTCATCAGACAACTTCTCATCGTTCCGGCCAATGGAACCCAGGCCTGCTGCATGGGCATTTTTCACTTCCGTTTTCCCCTCGGTTCCTTCCTCCTGCAGCGGGGTCACTGCTTTGGAAGGTTTTTCAGAACGATCTTCATTCTCCGTAATTTCCGGGTCTTTCTTTGCCATAGTACGTGTAGTTCTATTCAAGTTACGCAATTCCTCACGACAAGGCTTTAAGGGCCTGTGGGCTTCTTTCCACATCAGCCTGTTGCTTCAGCGGCAGCACCAGGATAAAACTGGTTCCGTGCCCTTCCCTGCTTACGGCCGTGATCATACCGTTATGCCGTTCCACGATCTTCCTGGTGATGGCCAGCCCGATACCGGTACCATCATACTGTTCGCGGGCATGCAAACGCTGAAAGATCGTAAAGATCTTATCGGCGTACTGGTTATCGAATCCGATGCCATTATCGGTTATCGTGATCCGGACAAACTCACCATGCTGAAACGGTTTCGCGTCCATCGCGCAACTGCTGATCAGCTCACTGGTGATCCGTATGTGCGGGCGCACATCCTGCCGTACAAATTTGAGGGCATTGCTGATGATATTCTGGAACACCTGACGCATCTGCCCGGTAACGATATCTGCCACCGGCATTTTGTCTACTTCAATAACGGCATTCTTCTCATGTATGGTCAACTCGAGATCGCTGAGCACCTCCTCAACGATCAGGTTCAGGCTGGTATTTTCAAACGTGCTGTTGACCGAAAGTCTCGTGAACGTGAGCAGGTCATTGATCAGTTTTGTCATCCGGGCGGAGGCCTTGATGATCCGATCCATATAATCGAGAGCGCCCTGATTCGCTTCCCCGAGATAGCGGTCCTTGATCAGGTTACTGAACATATGGATCTTACGGAGCGGCTCTTTCAGATCGTGCGAGGCCACTGAAGCAAACTGCAGCAATTCATTGTTACTGGCTTCCAGCTCCAGGTTCATTTTCTGCAATTCATCTGTACGTTCCCTTACCTTAAGCTCCAGGATATCGCTCATCAGCTTCTGATCATGGATATCGGTGCAGGTACCGAACCATTTTATAATACGGCCTTCCTCGTCCTTCAACGGGATCGCCCTGGCCAGGAACCACCGGTATACCCCATCATGACGGCGCATGCGATACTCGGTCTCATAGGTTTTACCGGTACGAAGCGAGGCTTCCCAGATCTTTATCGTACGCTCATAGTCGTCCGGGTGCAAGACCAGCGACCATCCCTGGTTCTTACTGCTTTCGTAGGTGAGGCCCGTATAATCGAACCATCCCTTATTGTAAAAATCATGGTCCCCGTTGGCCCTGGTAGACCATACCATCTGGGGCATGAAATCGGTCACAAACTTGAATTCGCTGAACAGGCTTTCCAGCTCCCGGTTCTTTTCCGTTAACTGCATCTGTGAGATCTCGGCTTCCGTAATATCCATCATGGCCCCTACCATGCGGTACGGTGTGTTATTGCTATCCAGCAACACCGCCCCTTTATCGAATATGGTGGCATAGGAACCATCGGCTTTCCGGAAGCGGTATCGGGTAGACCAGTCGCTCGTTCCGTTGTTAATAGCTTCATGGATGCCTTCGGATACGGCTTCCTGATCGTCGGGATGAATGTGTTCCATCCAGAAAGAGCTGGACAAGGTTCCGTCCTTCTTTTCATAACCGAATTTGGTATAAAAGCTTTCACTCCACCAGATCTCATTATTCACCAGGTCCCAATCCCATATAGCATCGTTGGTAGCATTCGCAATCAGCCGGAAGCGTTCTTCACCCTGGGAAAGTTCGAAAGTCCTTTCCTTCACTTTTTCCTCCAGCTCCACATTCAGGTTGCGGTAGCTTTCCTTCACCTTCATCAGCTCGTAATAGTTGCGCCGAAATTTTTCCTCCGCTTCTTTCTTCTCATTGATATTGGTAAAGGTGATCACCAGGCCATCTCCCATCTGGGTGGCCACTACTTCAAACCACTGGAGCCGGTTATGAAAATTCAGCTGCATCTCCTTATGCAGAGGCTTCCCGCTGCTGATCACTTCCACACAGTTCTCAAAGAAGCCGTTTTTAAGCAATTCCGGAAACTTCTCCCTGATCGATTTGCCTGTATATTCCGCTTCGGAAAGCTGCAGCAATTCATCAGAAGCATAATTGGCAGTGATCCACACGAGGTCCGTTACCTGCTTCTCCTTATTACGGACAGCCTTAAAGGCCATAATGGCACTGATGGAGGAATTGAACACGCCCTTGATGATATTATCCAGCTGCTTCACATTGCTGATATCGATAAAGGTGATCACCACTCCATCCACCTGTTTGTCCTGC
>DATAHC010000162.1:0-15662 GCA_036263415.1 Flavisolibacter sp. | reverse complement strand
AATGGCAGGAAAAGACTGTAGTTTCAGATGCCCCACTCATCACTCATCACTCATCATCTTTTCATACGGTGCTTATTTAAACGCAAACATACTACTGGCAGAAGGATGCGCTTTTCCGAATTTGTACGAAATGAACCGATTTTGAACAACTTGGAATGAATGGGATCAAAAAGGCATAAACGGGCTGGGGTTCCGGTAGCTCCTTTCATACTATCTCCACCCTTTTAACAGGGCTTCTATACGGCTTCACTAGCTAGTTAGCACGAAGGATGCGGCATGTTGGCAGGATCGTAGTGAATAGTCAATAGTGAATCAGAGCTATCCTAAGCCAGTCTTGTTTTGTACTTTATAAAGTACGCCCTTCCTAATGAACAATTGCCGGCAAAATATAATCCGTAAGCATCCGGGTAACCTGGGGATGGGCATACGGCTGGCCGTAGGCGGTGGCAGTTATCACTATTACTAGCGGAAGGTCTTTGAAGATCAATACATAATTACCGCCATTACCGGCGCAATAAGAGGCCTCATACTCCTTGCTGCCCACCAGGAACGTCTTATTCCAGAACAGATAACCATAGTATTCATTGTTGCGGGAAGTGATGGGCTTCTGCCTGGACAGGGATTTCTCCACCCAATCGTTATCAATCAGCTGCCTGCCTTGCCAGAGGCCGCCGTTTTTATAGACCTGGCCATACTTCGCCAGATTCAGTGTGTTGAGCTGCAATCCGCCCGCTGTATTAGGGACCTGCTGCGGCGTATAGCTCCAGCGGTAATGCTTTATATGCAGGGGTTGAAACAACCGCCTGGCTGCATAGTGTTCCAGTCCGCCGGTCACGCTGCGGTTCAGGATATCGCCGAGCAGGATCATGCCGGCCGTAAAGTAATGCCAGCTGTTACCATATCGGGCGGTCGAAAGCGGCAGGTTAAGGGTAAATTGAACCCAGTTTTCGGTGGGGTACATGTTTTCTTCATTCCCGGGTGATGCATCATCTTCATCATTGCCATCGAAGGGCGCACTCATGGTCAGCAGCTCCTTAATACTGATCGCTCCTTTTTCCGGGCTGTAGTGGGCAAAGCTGTCAAGTGGGTAAAACGCCTGCAGGGTTTGCCCTTCGCTTTTGAGATAACCGTCCTGTATGGCCATGCCGGTTAAAGTAGAAGTGAACGACTTGCCTACGGAACGGGTATCATGAAGGGTAGTCCTGTTGGCGCCATTGAAGTATTCTTCGATCAGCAGCCGGCCGTTTTTGATCACGACCAAACTGGTGATCCGTTTGAATACGCCCTGCTCAATTGCGGCTTTGAGTGCTTTTATTTTAGGCCTATCAAAGGTTTCATCCGATACCTTGAATCCATAATAAGGCTTCACTGCATTCAGGCGGATACTCGATAGATCGTATGCGATCTTTCGCTGTACCAGTAGCGTCAGTTCTCCGGCGGCCATGCAGGCGCCGGTCTTTAAGCCCTTGTAGTGGAGGTAGGGATGGATCTCCATGCGCAGCAGGTGCTTCCCATCCGTAAGGGCGCTATCCCCTCCATGGAGCAGGAAGCGGTTCCAGAAAGATTCGCTCCAGGAACCCATTCCGTTTGTGTTATCGATCAGCGGACGGTGAAGTAGGGTAGCGGTATCCTGGTTGCGGGCAGAGGGCGCCCCGGGTAATAATTGACTTTGATAGATCGGTTGGCCATCCAGCAGCAGGGTGAATTGATAATTGCCGTATTTATGTAAGGAATCGGCAGGCCATTCGGGCGCCAGCAGGTGAAGATAATTGGTGAGCGAGTTGCTGAAATAAGCAGTGAAAAACAGATCCGTTTTATGGGTCAGGGTAAGTTGAGACAGATACACGGTTGGTTTACCAGCAGCTTGCTGTAGGGGATGGCTGGTGAAAAGGATGCGTCCTGTAAAACGCCGGTGCTGGTCTGAGGTCATTCCCTGGGTGGGAACAAGATCGTTCTGGGCAAGCAACCGTTGAAAAGGATATACGAAAAGGAATACGATCAGGGGTAAAGGCTTCATGCAATAGGTAGTATGAGAAATAAAGGTAAAGCCGGTGGCCGGGTAAAAATAGAATGGAATTAACGTGCCGTTACCGGAAAAGCAGCCGGCGGTATTGGTATGGACCGATTCCCATCTGTTCTTTAAAGCACCGGTAAAAATGACTTTGATCAGCGAAGCCGCACGCATAAGCGATGGAGCTGAGCGATTGCTTGCCGTCGCTCAATAAGCCCAGCGATCGGCTGACTTTCAGCCTGCGGAGATACACACCGGGGTTGCAGTGGAAATACCGGGGGAAGTCACGGGACAGGTGAGCCGGATGAATGCCCAGTTCGCGTGAAATTCCGGCCAGGGTCAGGGGTTCGGCGCACCGGTCATGCAAAAGCTCCCGGATGGTTTTCACCCACGCGGGATTTTTGTAAAGCGTTCCCTCTTGCTTCGCCTGCAGCTGCTCCAATAGCTGAACCAGCAGGCTCTGTATGGCAAGCGCGCGCTCCGGTCCCCGGTATTTGGATTCTTTAACGATCGTATACATCAGCAGTTTCGCAGAAGGGTCCTCGATGCGGAGGCTTCCCTGCAGGCGGGATAGGTCTATGGATACTTCGTTCATCCAGGATGTTTCGAGCTCGATATGAAAACCGCGGGAGAAGCCATCGGGCTTGATATTGTAATGAGGCTCCTGCCAGTTATGGAACAACAGGCTGCCTGCAGCACAGTGATACACCTCTTTCTTATTTCCTTCGATCAGATGACCTTGAAGGAGGAAGGTAAAATAGGGATGCTCATGATAATGCCAGTCCACTTTGGGAAGGGTATACTCGGTATCCGTCAGCACCAGCCCTTCCAGGGGTAGGGTCTCATGGGTTTGTCCGTAAAATTGTCCTTTTCTGAGATACTGCATGAAGTAAGGCTTCCTGGTTAAAGGTACAATAGAGACCTTGTATCAAGGTATTGAATCAAGAGAGTGCGGTAATAGCCTTATTTTCATTTCCTGTAAAAATGATCGTATGGCCTTCAACGAACTACTTGCCGACCGCGTCCGCGAATGCATCGCCCGCACGCATACCGACATCGAAGAAAAACGCATGTTCGGCGGACTCTGTTTCATGGTCAATGGTAAGATGTGCGTAGGGGTGGAGCAGGAGCGACTGATGCTGCGGCTCGATCCGTCGAAGTATGAAGATTTCCTGGAGCGGGAGGGCTGCACGCCGATGGACTTCACCGGCAAGGTAATGAAGGGCTATGTGTATGTGGATGCGGACGCCCTTCGTACGCAAAAGCAACTGAGCTATTGGATAGGCGCCGCGCTGGACTACAATGCAATCGCAAAGGCCTCCAAAAAACAGAAAACTAAGACAGGTAAAAAGTAAAAGGCTCGCCGCTTACGGCATTTCATCCACCAGCCGTTCCGGCTGAACATCACCGCAGAATTGAAGGAACTTACGGACCACGGCCATGGTGTGGTCGAATGAAACGGGTTTGGTGATATAGGAATGCGCACCCGAGCGCATGCAGGTTTCCATTTCCAGGGGATTGATGGAGGTCGAGTAGATGATGACCGGGATGTTCCGGAAGCGCACATCTTCTTTCAGCCTTAGCAGGGTCTGTGTGCCGTTCAGCCTCGGCATGTTCAGGTCAAGGATGATGACGCAGGGGCAGGGCGTTTCGACGTCAGAAAAATCCTTGTTCAGCAGGTCCAACGCCTGCTCTCCATTACCGGCAAAAAGGATATTGTCCGCAGCACCCAGCAGCTCCATCGCATCCCTGATAATATCCCTGTCTTCAGGGTCATCGTCCACCAGTAATATTTTTCCAGACACCATGCTACAAATATATTCAAGACACCCTTTCGGCAGGCAGGGAAACAAAAAAAGTGGCGCCCGAACCTTCCGTGGCTTCGGCCCAGATACGGCCGCCATGCAGGTCGGCTACTTTCTTGCAGATGGCCAGTCCCAGGCCGGTGCCTTTATACTTCTCGCGCGGGTGCAGCCGCTGAAATAAGGTGAATAGCTGCGGCAGGTACTTCTCATCGAACCCGATACCGTTGTCCCGGAAGGCCAGCTCGAAAGCGGCGCCTTTTTGCTCGCTGCTGATCGTGATCACCAACGGCGTTCCTTCCTGAGAATACTTGATGGAATTGCTGATCAGGTTTCCAAACAATTGGCGTATCATGCGATCATCGCCTTGGATCTGCGGAAGGGATTGCACGTCAATTCGTGCCTGCTTTTCCCGGATACCCATTTCCAGGTCGTTCAGCACATCGCCCACGATTTTATTGAGGTCTACCGGACGCAATACGATCTCCTCCTTATTGATCTGCGAGAACAGCAGCAGGTCCTGGATCAGGCTGCGCATGCGCTGGGCGGCGGCATGCATGCTCTGGAGCACATCGCTGCCTTTTTTATCGAGGGCGTCTTTATACAGCTTCAGCAGGTAATCGCTGTAGAACAGCAGCTTCCGCACGGGTTCCTGCAAGTCGTGCGAGGCAACGAAGGCAAAGGTCTGCAACTCTTCATTGCTCCGGTTCAGCTCCTCTATATAGCGCTCCATGGTTTGCTGGTTCTCTTTCAGCTGGTGCTGCGTTTCCTTCAGCTCCTGGTTATCCTTCAGGGTTTCTTCCACCAGCTTCTGCGCGTGTATGTCAACGAGGTAGCCGGTCCAGGTAGGCGATTGGTCCTTATCGGCAAGGGCGGGCGTAAGCGACAGCTGGTGCCAGAGATAATCGCCGTCGGGCGCATGCTTCAGCCGTGCCTGAGTTTTCACGGCGGCGGTGCCTTTCAATACCTCGCTTTTCAGCAGCATCTGGAAGGCATCATAATCATCGGCATGCACTACGGTCTTCCAGCCGGTGCGGTTCAGTTGCTCCGGGTTTAAGCCGGTATAGCGCGTCAGCCAGTCGTTGGCATAGATCAATTGCCCTTCGCTGTTCAGTGAAAAGATGATCAGCGGCAGCGAGTTGGTGAGGGTCTTATATTGTGTTTCGCTTTTCTGAACGCGTTCCGACAGCTCCTGCAGCTGTTCGTTCTTGCGCTTCAGCTCTTCGTAGGGCGACAGAGGCGGCTCGTTGCGGAAAAGGCTTCTCCATTCATCCAGTTTATGGATATCGATGCGGAAGCCCGGTGCAATATAAAAGAAGAGCTCAATGGCCGTGCCGTTATCGTGCTGCAGTATGGTGTAGCGGTTCACCAGTTTCTTGGCGTACTCCAGCCCTTCCTGCGAACGCGAGAGGTTGGCGTGATTGTTCTCCAGCCTTGCCACAAGGTATTTCTCCCGCTGGCTGGTGTCCACGCTCAATATCAGGCAGCCGCTTTTGCCGCTTTCGATGGTGGTGCGCGAAACTTCTGAAACCGCGGTGGCAAAGGTGGTTTGTGCGGAAAGGGAGAGGCCCGCCAGTTCGGCCAGTTTCATGGAACGCTTGTGAGCCAGGATCAGGTCCATTTCATTTTCCAGCGTCACCTTGGCTAATTCTTGCATAGCTATAAGTTTATCTTGCAAACGGCTACCGACATATCATCCGTGAGGCGCGCATAATCCTTGATCAGGGCGGCGGCCATTACAGACGGATCATACCGTACGATAGCGGGAAATTTTATCGTGTCCCAGCGCGATTTCAGTCCATCGCTGCACAGGATCAGGTATTGTCCTTTCTCATAGGGAAGCTGCTGGGCATTCAGGGTATTGGGAACATTCAGGCCGATGATGCCGTTGTACGACATATAATTTTTGGTGGTGGACGGACTGTTGATGCGGGTGGCGATATTGCCCACGCCGCAGATCCGCCAGCTTTTATCCACCATATCGAAAACCGCTACGGTGCCTACCAGTCCTCTTGTTTTTTTCACGCCGTCATGAAGATGGCGGATGATCGCCACCGGGTCGGTCGCTTCGCTTTCCAGGAAGGTTTTGCCTGCTTTTTCAACCGCCTTCGCGGCTTCGGGTCCGTGGCCCAGGCCATCGCCCAGCAACACCTGTACCTGGTTGCCCTGCTGCTTGCAGAAAAAGCCGTCACCGCATTCCTGTTCGCCCGGCTTGGGCAGGATCACCGAACGGATATCGACAGGAGCGGATTTCTGGAAAGGAGCCGGCTCTTTTTCAAATATGCGGGTGAGGATCACCGTTCCCCAGTCTTTCAGCGAATACACCTGGAACACATGCGACAGCCGCTTCATGGCGCCCAGGCCATGGCCCAGCGTGTTCTTGGTGGAAACGCCATCGGCCACCATGCGGGTAATGTCGGTCATGCCCGGACCGTTGTCGATGCTGATCAGCTCAATGCCTTTGTTCCCCTGTTCCTGTATCAGCTTCACCAGCACCTGTCCGCCACCGGCATGCTTCACCAGGTTGCTCACCATTTCCGCTACGATGATATCGATCTCGCCCACCTTGTTCTCACTGAAACCGGCGGAAGCCGCCAGCGCATGAATATCTTTTTTAAGGATCGCGAAATAGCTTCTGTCCGTAGCCTTGAATACGGCGTGTACCGGGTTATCCATTCTTCCACTTGATTATTGAAACCGTCGTTCCTTCCCCGGGAAGGCTTTTGATATCGAATACATTTACCAGCCGCTTGGTTCCGGGCAGGCCGATGCCCAGGCTTTTGCCGGAGGAGTAGCCGTCTTTCATGGCCAGGCTGATGTCCTTGATGCCGGGTCCCTTGTCCTGGAACACCAGGCGTATGCCCGTATTCCTTCCTTCGGACACCACTTCGATCAGCACCTTGCCGCCGTTGGCATACTTCAGCATATTGCGCACCAGCTCACTGGCGGCGGTGATCAGTTTGGTCTGGTTGAGAAGGCTCATATTGATCTTTACGGCATATTCCTTAACGCGGCCCCGGAAGGGAACCACGTCCTGCTCTTTTTCGATCTTCATCGAGTCCTTATTCAGCACCATCATCGTCATCATCGGTTACAGCTTCCTCGTAGAAATCGATTTTTCCTTTTAATAGTTCCATTCCTCTTTCCACGTTCAGCGCCGTATGCACGCCTTTCAGCTCCAGCCCCAGTTCGATCAGGGTAATGGCCACGGCAGGCTGCATGCCCACCACCACGGTTTCCGCATCCATGATCTTCGACATGCTGCCGATATTACCGAGAATGCGGCCCATGAAAGAATCCACGATCGAAAGGGCGGAGATATCGATGAGTACCCCCCTGGCTTTTGTTTTATTCACCATTTTCACCAGGTCGCTTTCCAGGTTGGTAGCGAGCCGGTCATACAGGTCTATCTGGATGGTCACCAATAAAAACTGGCCCATCTGAAGTATGGGTATACGATCCATATATTATAACCCTGCTTTTTCTTTTTGAATTCGTTTCACATCCAGCCGCAGCATGCTGAAGGCATATTTCAGGGCGCTGGCCAGGGAGGATTTTGTTACGATGTTGGAAAGGTCGATGCCAAGGTGCACCACCGTCTGCGCGATCTCCGGACGGATACCGCTGATAATGCATTCGGCTCCCATGAGGCGCGTAGCCGCCACGGTTTTGATCAGGTGCTGGGCCACCAGCGAATCCACGGCCGGCACACCCGATATGTCGAGGATGGCGATAGTGCTTCCGCTTTCCACGATCTCCTGCAGCAGGTTTTCCATCACCACCTGGGTTCGGGAGCTGTCCAGCGTGCCGATGATGGGCAGGGCCAGTATGCCTTCCCATACCTGTATCACCGGGGTGGAGATCTCGGTGATCTCGTCGGTCTGGCGCAGGATCACTTCTTCACGGCCTTTGATGAAGGTTTCGAAGGTCACCACGCCCAGGTTGTCCATCAGCCGGTTGATCTTTAAAACCGCCTGCACCAGGGTGCCGGGGTCCTCTTTCAGTTCCTCGGCCAGGGAGTTGATCAGGGCCTCTTTCAGGCTGAATACATAGACACCCGTTTCTTTGGGACTGAATCCCTGGCGGGCTCTGGATATGGAGATGCCGGAAAGTATTTCATGTACCGGCTCG
The DNA here is from genome assembly GCA_036263415.1 of Flavisolibacter sp. Lineage (GTDB taxonomy): Bacteria > Bacteroidota > Bacteroidia > Chitinophagales > Chitinophagaceae > Flavisolibacter. Next base: position 7,718 of record DATAHC010000162.1, on the reverse strand, counting down.
AAATCGGAGGATTGCGGATCGGAAAGGTTTTTTTCCGATAATGTTTTGAGGAGTACCTCGAGAAGCTCTTCGGACTGTTCTCTCAACTCTTCATTGCTCATCAGGTCTTCCCGCAGGCTGGCATCGGCCAGCTGGCTGTTGATCCAGTCTTCCAGTATTTGTTTCTTTCTCTTTTGGAGCAGTTTGGCAAGGTCTGTTTTCATCGAAATGATGTTGATTTATTTTCCGCAATGTATCGAATTAATTCAACAGGCTCCTGGAAATTCCTGAGGCCGGTTTCCTGAAAAACGTTATGTAAACTGCATGATTAGGATTACTATAAAATAATCAATCAGTTATAGGTATCAATAAGCGAAAAGGCCTGTTTTACAAACAGGCCTTTTCTATAACAGGGATCCAGTTCGATACCTGAGTCGATATATTAGCATTAGCGATTCGCCACCGCCTGTTCCTGGCTGGCATACACCTGGTCGGTGCTGGTGATAAAGCTCACCAGGTCCTGGTTCAGCTGCTCGCGGTGCGTATAGAACAGTCCGTGCGGAGCGCCTTCATAAACTACATATTGGGCGCCGGGGATCATTTCCGCTGTGCGGTGGCTGCTGGCCTCGATGGGAACGGTCTTGTCCGCATCGCCATGGATGATCAGCGTAGGCACGTCGATCTTCTTCACATCTTCCCTGAAATCGGTTTGCGCAAAGGAGAGCGCGCACTGCTTAGTGCTGCGGGAAGAGGCATGTGCGGCCAGCATGCGGTAATACTCCAGCAACGGTGTGCTCACCGGGTGCGAGATCAGGTTCACGCCGAAGAATTGCTTGCCGAAGGTATCCAGGAAGCCGATGCGGTCTTTATTGATCTGCTCCATCATATCGGCAAATACGGAAGGATCGACGCCGTCCTCATTATCGCTCGACTTAGAGAGATAGGGAAGTACGGAGCTGATCAGCACGGCCTTCGCAATGCGCTCTGAACCATAGCGGCTGATATAACGGGCCACTTCGCCGCCACCCATGGAAAAGCCTACCAGCGTTACATCGCGCAGGTCCAGTTCCGTGATCAGGGCATTCAGGTCTTCGGCAAGGCTGTCATAGTCGTAGCCGTCCCAGGGTTTGGACGATTTGCCGAAACCACGGCGGTCATACTTGATTACGCGCAGGCCGGCATTCACCAGGTCGTCCAGTTGATATTCCCACATTTCGCGGCTCAGCGGCCAGCCGTGTATCAAAATTACCGGCTTACCTTTTCCATAATCGGAATACGCCAGTTTCACCTCTTCTCCGCTTGTGTTGTCTTTTGTTGTAATGAATTTCATGATCGTTGTTTTATGAAGGTTATGGGTAGGATCAAAAACACGGCTTCTTACCTAAAAGCAAAGCCCGAATACTGTAGGCAGTAATTTTTGTACCATAAGATGGGAACGCACTGAAACGCCCGATGATCGGATCAATACCGTTCTTTTGTTCAGGGTTTGCGGAAGGAAGTGGTGAATACTTGTACAACATGGCAGTGGTAGCCATTACAAAGGAATGATCCGGATGCTGGCAGTTTGAAGGTTTGTGGTTGTATTGGGACAGATGGGCTTACAGCTGCTGCTGCTTCCTGCGAAGGGCAAACCACCTGAACAGTATCAGTATTTCGATCAGCAGAAGAGAGCCCTGTACAAATAGTAGCAGACGTTCATACTGTTCAAAGCTAAGTGAGCCGGTGTTGAGCGCGGTTAAGGGCGGATAGGAAGTCCAGCTGGCAGCATGCACATTCAAAAGGATAATGAGAAAGGCGCTGCTTGTTAGTGATAGTAGTAAGGATCTCCGCCTGGAAGAGCCAAATAATAGAATCTGAATCCCAAAAAACAGAAAGGCGATCAGTAGAAAAGCAGTTATAAGAACGGTATAAACTTCATAATGAACAGGGGTTCTCATGATTCTTATGGAGAATTCACCATTTCGTAAGCTGGGTTGAAGCAGGGAAAAAAGAAAAAAGGTAATACAGAAGGAGAGACTAAAGCAGATGATGTAGTAGGGTATGGATTTTCGATGGCTCATCTGAATAGTGTAAAGCAGAAGTTATTTATGTTGGTGTTTTTTCGCATGCTTCCTGGGAGAATCACGTATGATTTCTAGTGCCAATTTCCATTCTGCAAATAACTTTTCAGATGCCTCAGGTGTCAGGTGATCTGTCATAACACGGGCAGCCTTCAGGCTTTTGAAGTCATGGAATTTTGTAAGTGTAGGTTTAAAAGATTGACTCATGTCAGCAAATTAGAAAAATTTAACCTTGCTGTATGTCAGGTTAAAGACGAATCTCCAATTCTTTTACCGATAAAGTTGGTACAGATAATAGGCATCTCCTGCCAGAAACAACAACGTCAGGATCCAGAACACCTTGCTTCTGAAAAAGCTGCCCAGCAAGCCGCCAAAAGAAAATAAGGAGCCAAGGAATAAAGTACTGATCAGGATAGCTGCACTCCGCTCTATTACAATATAGGCGTCACGTATATGAAGATCGATGGTCGTGCCTGAAGCTCGAACATCCCCCTGGAAATAGATGAAAGCCAAAAAAGCCATTCCAAGAAACAAGAAGGTCAGCGCTCCTTTCATAGTTTGTAAATCTATGAAAGGATGCCTTCTTTCAGAGAACTGAAATAGCAAATAACTCCTTAAAATCCATTCACCGATAAGCCCAGCTCATTCCGTGCATCGATCAGGAAGGTAAATTCCTCCTCCACATTGATCACCTTGCGGGATGCCTTGTTGATATCCATGCCCTCGCGGGTCCATAAATGCGGGTAGAAGCTGAAGGTCTGGTTGCCATCCAGTTTGGTGAGGTCATTCTTCCAGTCTTTCCAGCGCAGGTCTTTATAAAATGCGGCGATATCGCCGTTGAAGCAGAAGCTCAGGAAGTCGGAATAGCTCATATTGAAAGGCTGCCATTCCAGGTTGTCGGCCGACAGGTAATACAGCTTGCCGCGATCGTCGCCCAGTCCGCCGCCATTGATGGCGAAGAAGCCGCCTGCCGCATCATCGGCAACGAGAATAAAGGGAGGCGAATCGCCGAACTCCTTAAAGGATTTGCCCTTATTCCAGTCGGGCAGACTGCGGTTGAGCTTTGCGCTTCCGGAACCCAGGATGCGGATCCAGCCGCCATCGATCAGGATACCGCCGGTAGAGTAGATGATAGCACCCATGGAAGAGCGCAGGGTAACCTGTGTTTTATACAAAGCTTCCCGGGCCTTGCTGGAATCGCAGGGCAGTACCTCCACTTTGTTGCGCGCTTTGGATATCCATTCCTGCACAATAGGCCATCCCGGCTCGGTTGTGTAGGTGAGCTGCTCCAGCGGACGCATTTGATTCTGACTAAAGGAAAAGTAGCTGGATAGCACCAGCAGGAGTGTGGCAGTAAGTTTATACATGGGTACGTCTTTATTAGCTTGGTCGGCTAATCATAGGTTGGACGTATATCTACTTAGTAAAGTTCAAATGTAATTCCGGAAAATGAGGAATGCAAGTGTGGGTGGAAGTACTATAAAACGATAAAGGGCCTTGCGTAGGCTCTTTATCGTAAATGAATGATTGTGAATGAAATCAATTCGGGGTCTTTACCAGTTTCAATTTGGTAACCCGGTCTCCCTGCATGGCTTCCAGGATGTAAATACCCGGCTGGAACTGATCACCGATGGTAAAGGAAGTGCCGGGAGCCTGGTTCTTCACCACGGCTACTACGCGTCCGGAAACATCGGTTATTCGGATTTCAACTGGCTGACGGGAAGTTCCTGTAGTCGAGATCCGGAAGTCCGTGCGGGTGGCATTGGGATAGGCGCTTACCTGCAGCGATTCCATACCGGTCTCGGAAAGGCTTTGGCTTTCACCGGTTCCATGTTTCTGGCTGGTCGTTGTGGCCGACTGGCAGGCTCCGAGATACGAACCTTTCTTCAGTTGATCCATGACATCCTCCGCGCTGATACAATTGGTTTTTTGCTTGGCCGGATTACCGGGCGGAACCTGGCAAAGCTGCACCTTATCGAGCTTATTGCCGCAACGTACATCCACTACCTGTACGTCTCTGCTCATGGTTTGCTGGCAGCCTTGTGCATCGGTAACCGTTACGGAGTAAGTGGTCGTGGCGGCCGGACTTACCTTGATGCTGCTGGTAGTAGCACCCGTGGACCACTTATAGGTATAGCTTCCAGAACCGCCGGTAACGGTAGCATTTAACGTCAGCGAAGATGCAGGCTGATACCCTGTGTAAACCGTATTGGGACGGACACCGACAGGAAGGGCACTGGCATCGGGAATGCTGACTTTAAAACCATTGCATAAAGAATATTCAGTCAAAACACCGAATAAGGGACCGAAACCATTTTGTCCATTAAAATCGAGTATGACTTTGAATTTATTGGATGACGGTTGATACGCGAATATTGTTCCTCCGCCAAGTTGACCTCCAGCATATGTCATCCCGTAAAAGTTGCCATCGTTTGCCTTTATAATCCGAGCACCTTCTTCAGCGCCAATTTCCGGTTTCAGGTCAGCTACTTTGGTATAAATATTATCGGAGGGAGAAAATGAGAAAATTACACCTAAATTATAAAGTCCACTTGAATGAGAGATTCCATACATTTTCCCGTCTGACCCTAAGGTTAACCCAGCTGAAGTTCTACCTGCATCCGGTCTTTGAAAATGATATACGGGAGAATAAATTTTAGTAGATGGATCATAAGTGTAAATTACTCCAACGCCATAAATGCCGCCACTGAGGGTTGTTCCGTAAAGTTTTCCATTCGGACCTAAAAGAAGCTGGTCATAAGGGAACTCACCTGTTGGGATATTGAATTCGTGTAATATCTCAAATGCACCTGTTTGGGTATCAACAGAAAAAAGAAGACCTAAATAGTTATACCCGCCAATGGTTACTCCATAAAGCTTTCCATTAGCTAAAGTCAAAGAAGTTTGTGGTCCGCCAAAAGCACCGACATCAATCTTATATAAGTTGGAACGCATGTGCGTGGTAAGGTTGAATGAGTAGATCAAACCATTACCGCATACGCCATAGCATAAGTCTGAATTTGTTTTAATCAATCCACCAATCGGATAACCTTCAGTTGGAGGGAATTCATATATTTTGGTAAATGTTCCTGTGGATGGAGAATACGAAAATATTGTTCCAGTCCCATTTATACCTCCAAGTGAAGTAACTCCATAAACATTACCATCTAAGGCTACGATCAATTCGCTTACTGGATTCTCTCCATTGATGCCTGTGAAGTCAAGGATTTTTGAATAAGTTGAAGTTGCAGTATTATATGAAAAGAGCAATCCTTTACCGGAAGGCCCACCTTCTGCCGTGCCATAAATTATAGATTGAGAATAGCCAAATGACAGAAAGCTGATGATAAAAACTAAGGCTAATAAAATTTTCTTCATAAACTAAGTTTTGGTTACTGGTTGATGTTTGAATGAATTAGGAAGAGGAGCGGGGAAAAAGTTAAGGGCAGCAAGTCTTTAGGCGGACTTGTGCCGTGTAGAAGATAGCAAGCCATATACAGTTATTTTGATAGGCTTTCGGTAGGCTACGCAGTAAATGCTTAGTCAGGTAAATTCAGAGGAATGGGGAATAGAGGTCGCATACAATATATGAATTATTTGAATAATATAATTATGAAGTTTATGGTCCGCCCCTGCAGGTAGCGCAGCGCTGCATTCTAGCACTAAATAGGTAAAGCAAAATACACCGCCGCCAGAAACCTGCAATAATTGTCAACCTTCATACAATTTCACTTTTGGCGAGTTTCTAAATTCCATTTATGATAAGAGGAGGAACTGTTTATATTATTACCAATAAATTCAGGACCGTATTGTTTGTAGGTGTAACGGGCGACCTGGTTGCCCGAATGCTGCTGCATCAGCAACGGCAAAATGCCAATGGCTTTACATCCTGGTACAAATTGAATATCCTGGTTTATTACCGGTCATTCGGTACCACTGAAGCAGCAAGAGCAGAGGAAAAACGGATAAAGGCGGGCAGCAGAAGGGAGAAAATGAACCTCATCCGATCGGTTAACCCGGCCTGGACAGATCTATGGGAAACGGAAGTGTCGAAATGGTAGAGGGTTCATTGCTTGCACGCTGCCGGAATGGTTATGCGAGGCGAAAGAGCAAAGCGATGAAGCGTTGAACGTGAAATGGAAGAAGTAAAAGGCATGAAAGGTCAAATGCCAAATGTGAAAACTTGAGGGATTGAATAGTAAATAATGAATAGTCAAATAGTGAATTGGGAATACCAGCCAGCTACTGTAAGAAACACAGCCATAAAAACCTGGCCGTCACAGCGCGTGTCCGCCTCCGGCGGAAGGACGAAGGTTGCAAATCCCGACTTTAGCAGAAACTAAGCAATCCCTCAGTCACGGCCACCTATCGCAAACCGTATTAATTTTTTTATTTGATTAAGATCCTGTAACTTCTATTAAATCATCATTCATACCTATTTTAAAAATAAAAGCATGGAAAAATTCGCAATTCTGGCAAGAGTCGAAGCAAAGCCCGGTAAAGAAAAGGATGTCCTTGAATTTTTAAAATCAGCATTGCCGCTGGCGCAAGGAGAACCGGGAACAATAAGATGGTTTGCTTTACAAATAGGCCCATCTACCTTCGGTATATTCGATACGTTTGAAACAGAACAAGGACGTCAGGACCATCTGAATGGACCAATTGCAGCAGCGTTGATGGAAAATGCTTCAGCGCTCCTTGCAAAAGATCCTGTGATCGAAATGGTAGACTTACTGGCCATAAAATAGCAAAAGCTACAAAAGGTAGTGCCACAGTTCTGGCCGTCACAGCGCTTGTCCGCCTCCGGCGGAAGGACGAAGGTTGTAAGTCCCGTCTTCAGTCCCGCCTTGGCGGGAAAGCAATCCCCAGCGTTACGCGGAGTGCCTACGCAGAAGCAATAGAAGGAAAAGATCGCACCCCAGTTCTCCCACTGATTACTGATCACTGATTACTGATTACCGGGTATCCCTTATCGATCCAATCCTTCTTGATATTATGCGGCAGGTTCAGCAGCCGGTAATTGGTGAATTGCATCGCCTTCAGCACCTCGATCGCCGGACGCACATTCGGACAATGCTCGAACGGACAGCAGCCGCAATAGATCACGATCGGCTGGTCCTTCTTCACCTGCTTCAAGTGCGCCTTCAGCTTGTCGATCCCTTCCGGTGTATTGGTGGTGCCTATTTCAACAGACTGGGGGATGCTGGCGCCCGGGCCCACGCTCAGGATCAGTGGAACGTCTTTCTTGCTGTTGATGGTTTGAGCCAGCGTAGCGGGCTCTATCAGTTGCTTCTCGGTCCAGTTCACCGGATTCTGGGCCTGGCTGGCGAGGCTGAAAAGTAACGCGCTTGCAAAGAGTAGGGAGCCTAAGGTAATGTGCTTCATGGTGTTTTCGATAAAGAGCACCAAAGTTGGGCAGATTCGGTTGAAAATCCATTAAGAAGAGAATAAAAATAAAAGGAGCGACCCGATAAAACGGTCTTTCGAAAGCTTGGGAATAAAAACCCCCCTGTAAATAGAATGGAGCGCCCGGAAAAGGAATTTTCAGGCAGCCATTACGACCCTTGTTGATCTGAAACCTTGTTAGGGACAGGGCGGCAATTCTTTGATATATGCTAATTTTTCTGACCTCCTGCGAAGGCAGGGAAGAAAGCGCCTAATTTTTCGAAGGCGACCGCA
>DATAHC010000161.1:0-4894 GCA_036263415.1 Flavisolibacter sp. | reverse complement strand
ATCTTCGACCCACCTTTGTTCATCCACAAAGAATTTATAGAGGTAACGGCCTCTCGGAAGCTGCGGTAATTCCGCCCTCCACAAGCCAGGCTTGTCTCCTGCTCGGTTCAATTCGAACGGCGTCCAGTTATTGAAGCTTCCTGCCAGTTTGATGGTGGTTGCTTCCGGATCTTCAAACCAAAACTCAATCCTGCCATTTGATAGTCGTGGCGGAAAATGGTACTTACTGTTGTTTGCATTCTGTAAGGCTTCAAGCGCCTTCTGAGGCTGTACCACACCATAGCCCTGTCTTTCTGCCGGGTACTGTGGCAAGCGAATGGCGGTACTATAGAGTATATGGCGGATGGCTGCAGGAGTAAGATCAGGCCGGAGCTCCAGGAGCTGGGCAATTATGGAACAGACGATCGGCGCGGCAAAAGAAGTGCCGTCGACATGCATATAATCGCGGGCAAAGAACTTTGTTTGCCGGATGCGCTCCTTTATGGCTTCATGGATCATTTCCTCATCCAGGGAATGAGCGAGGTCAGGATCGAGGCCCGTTTGGGAAATCTGCTCACTTAATTCTTCCCACAGGCATTCCCTCTTCAATCCGGAAAGATGGTGCAACAGCGCCGCTTCCTTCGCTTCCCGGGTACCGGGCAAGATGGGTGCTGCAATCCACATGGCGGGAGCCAGCAGATCCGGTTTCATAAAACCATCGATCGTTTGCCCATACGTAGAATGATACAGCTCGGTAAGACCGACTTTAAGGTCGTTCCGGTCATGCACGCCGCCTACTGTAATTACATTGGGTGAGTTGGCCGGCGGATGGCTCAATGCTTTCTCGTCGTTTCCTGCCGCAGCTACCAGGATAACGCCTCGCGCTATCAGTTCCTCGGCCAGCTGATCGATCCTGCTCTTCTTATAAGAGATTACCTGATCATCGCCCAGGGAAATATTGACAATCCGTATATTATATTTCAGGTGATTCTTCAATACCCAGGCCAGTGCCTTTTCAATGGTGGCTGAGGAGATATGTCCTTCTTCATTCTGGACTTTGAGCAAGACCAGTTCGGCATCGGAGGCAATGCCTTTGTATAAGCCTCCGCTTAAAAAGCCATCACCTGCGCAAACCGTTGTGGTCATGCAGCCATGCCAGCTTTCAGGATGCGGTTCAGCAAAATAAGACCGGTTATGGGTTTCCGTAAGGTCCAGCACCCGGCGGATCCGGTTTCTCTTCGTAGTGAGGTCTGGATGGAGGTAAAATCCACTGTCAATAAAACAGATGGTGACCCCTTTGCCGGTTAACGTGGGAGTAGCCTGCAACCGGATTGCAGTGGGGATGATCAGGAAATCATCCAGAGACCGCACCGGAAAATAAGGCCCGAGATCAGGGATCTGTTGGCGTTTCTGTAACACCACCACCTGAAAATAATCAAGGCATCTACTGCATAGGCCATCTTCACGTGCCCATTCGGGGTGCAGCTTCTTGATCTGGTTGATGATTACCTGCTCCTCCATCTGATGATACTGGAAAAGCAGCTGATCAACCCGATCCTGACACAGGGGACATATGAAGGTTGCTTCATTCATGCCTTACAAAAAGAAGAAAATTGTACTCCGTGAAATGTCAGGTATATGACTTCTGCTCCATAATTCTATTTTTTCACAGGTTGCATTACCTGAATGGCATGACCATCCGGGTCTCTTACAATAAAGGATAGGTACAAGGAATGGTCTGTTCCGGTCAATGAAACGATATCTTCAGAAAGAATGTGCGCACCGGTTGACTTGAGCTTATTGAATAGCGACTGAGCATCATCGACATAAATGGTGGTCTCCCAGTACCATAGGTCATCAGATTTGGTATCGGCCGGGTAAGCTTTCCCAGCCCCTGGAATAAGGTATTGGAGGAACTCAACTCCCGGCCCCCCTGCTGCCCGCATACCCGTAATGTGCAGGCTGGCTCCCTTCACGTAATTGAGATGCTCCTGCTCGGTACCCTTGTTCCAGCTATCTCCTTTTCTTTCGATTCCCAATAAATCCCGGTAAAACTGAAGACTCTTTTCAGTGTCACTTACTCCGATGGCCGTATGGTCGATTCCAAGAAAGATCTTCAGGTTGGCTATCTGCCACTTTGCCTGGCCTTTACCCTTTGGAAAATAGATCAGCTCAAGATTATGCCCGTCAGGGTCCCTGAAGTAGAACGCCCTGATACCCGCTGCCGCAATATTGGAAAGAGGCAAGGTCTGCGGACCGGTAGACACCTGTTCCACATGATGCTGACGAAGCTGCTGATAGGCTTTGTCCATATCATTCACTACGATAGCAATATGCTGAAAAATAAGATCATTGCTTTTGGCATCTTCCGGAATGCTTCGTCCCCCACTAGTGAGGTAATCCGTCAGCTCAATAAACTCGTCGCCCAATTGCAAGCGGGCTATTTTCATCCGGATCCCGAAAAGGTTCTTTTCTTTTTCTACAGATTCACCGAATACTTCCGTTTCACCAACCTTCTTAAAGCCGAGCACCTCTGTATAAAAGGAAACCGACCGGTCCAGATCCCTTACAGTGATTCCAATGGGCCCTACTTTAAGGGTCTGTGCGGGAAGCAAGGTATTACATGCACAAATGAGCAGGAATGAAATCCCGATTCTGAGTAGATTATTCATATCATATACTTAATAATTACGAAATGGCCGTGCCCTCAGCGGTCTCTTTACGGCTGCGAAGCTCCTGGCGTGCCTGATTCTTTTTTTGGATATACCAGTAAAACTGAAGGGCGAGCTGCATGCTGAATACGGGGCAAATGAAATAGATCCATCCGGCTGTCCAGACATGAGCGGGTAAGGCGCTGGCAAAGGTTCTCGCCGGATTCATGCCGAAGCCTGAAACCGGCCCTGCCAGCAGCACATAAAGCGTTACAAAGCACCCTGAAAAAATACGGGTGTACCGCTTCCAGTAAGGATGGTTGGAAGTAAATAAAACCATATTCATCATGATAAAAGCGATAAGGCATTCGGCAAAAAAGGCCTTGCCCACCCCTCCTCCCGGCACCGTCACTGCAAAACGAACGGGATCCTCCGTAAGCAGGGGCCCCATCAACCAGGCCATTGCATAAACGGCAAGGGTTCCACCGATGAACTGGAAAATGATGTAGAAGAAGGCATCCTCAGGCGCTATCTTTTTCATGCGCAACAAGGTTAGCGTAACAGCCGGATTGATATGCGAGCCGGAAGAAGCTGTAAATGGAAAATAAAATATAAAGACGGCTGTGGACCCCATAAATAATGCAATGATCAAAAGCCTTAATTGCGGGTCCGCCAGACTCGCATGCCAGTAGGTAGGACCTTCGAGCATAGCCGTGAAGAAGCAGGCTGATATCATAAAAATAGCCAGACCTGCTGCTTCCGCCAGGTATAATTTATAGTGTTCCTTAAATATTTTATTCATAGTACAGGTGAGAAGAATCAGGATTCAGCACGGACCGAACGAATATGCTTCAGCTCCTTTTCCAGGAAAAAGTTCAGTGCGGTCCGCAGCACAGCAATGGCAGCCAGTTTGCCGATATCGTCCCAGCTGGGAGCGACAGCAGTGGCCAGCACATCAGCACCCAGCAATAACTCCAGTGCCACCGCTACGGAACTTCCAAACTGAACACGTATGGCTTCCTTATTTTCAATGCTGAGGCGGACAGACCGGATGTACTGCCAGAGTGCCTGCAATAAGGCAATGCTTATGATCACTGCTGCCAGTATCTCCACTCCATGACTCGCGTATTCGGTGATATGTTTTGCGATCTCTTCCATTATTCATAAAGTTGACCGGACGTCAGTTCCACTTTGTTTTCAGGTTTCACTTTCAGTATATCCTTAAGCAGGTGATCACCTACGCGCAAGGCGTTGGCTGCAATGGTAAGAGCCGGATTGAAGGCTCCGCAGCTGGGGAAGAAACTGGCATCGACCACATATACATTGTCCAGATCATGAGCCTTGCAGTTCAGGTCCAGTACAGCCTGTTTTGGATCAGGGCCAAAGCGCAGGGTTCCATTCTGATGACTCATACCGCTGATGTCCAGGTCATAGCCATTCCAGTACACATCCTTATAGTCGGGATCGAGCTCACCGAGCTTTTCGAATAGCTGTTTCAATTTGAGCTTTAATTTTTCATATGCCTGGTAATTGGTGCGGGTATAGTTGACCTGTATGGCCCCATCGCTTCTAAGCTGTACGCGATTATCAGCAGAGGGCAGGTCTTCAGCAGTAAGCCAGAAATCGATGGAGCTTTTTGCCAGCTCAGTATAACTTTTACCTGGGAATGCCTTTTCCGCCAGCCATAAGATCGTTTCCGGATCATTCCTACCCATTAACTGAATCTCCCCTAAAGGAAAGGGGCTGTCGTCAGAGCGGTGATAAAAGTCAGCCAGGCCCAATGATTTCTGAAACACACAATCGTTGTTCTTTTTTGTGAAAGCAACCAGGCAACCATTATGATGAAGCATAAGGTTTCGGCCCACCAGGTCCGAACTATTTGCCAGTCCCTTAGGATGCTTGTCGCTCGCGCTTCTCAGGAAAAGGGCTGCGGAATTAACCGCCCCGCAGGCTACTATAATAAGATCTGCTTTGTAAATTATGTTCTCTCCCGCCACCTGTGCAACAACCTGTGTAACTGTTTTACCGCTGGCATCTGTTTCCAGACGCTCCACATAGGCATGCGTGATAAGGGTAACATTCTTATGCTGGAGGGCCGGCCTCAGCGCAATCACCTGTCCATCGGCTTTGGAATCGGTTGGATCGGGGAACCCGTCAAAATTGCTGAGAGATACCGGCGCCTCGGTTTGTGTATAATCCTGGGGCAGGCGGACTCCCATAGGCAATGGAAATGGCTTCAGGCCTATCTGCTTCATTTTTTCATT
>DATAHC010000160.1:0-12505 GCA_036263415.1 Flavisolibacter sp. | reverse complement strand
AATGAAAAACTATATGAACGACTGATAAAGTCTTTGGAAGAGAAGGTGGAGTTGTTGGAGAGGATGATTAATAAATAGCTTTTTGTAATATCTCAAACTTTACCCTCGTATTCTGGAAATTGTTGATAAAACTCTGTTTTTCTTGCTTCAAACCAAAGTTTAATTTCTAAATACTTTATCTATCTATTGGAGATCAATCTGGATTGGCAAAGGGGTTTCCTATTGGTTTTCTCGCTCCTATTAGATACAAAATTACTATAAGCTACTGATTTTTTATTTTCACTGATTTTATCACTTCAAGTAAAGAATCTACAGTATGTTGCAAACGTATATTTAACATTTGTTCCTCATTATATAACCTTCTGGCTGACTCTTCACTTTGCTTGGACATATTTTCTGTAATTGATGCGTCTTTTAAAGATGAAGCCAAAAACATTCTGTCATCCATAATACGTTGGTACTCACTCTGAAGTTTACCAATAATTTTATTTAAAGAATCCTGTTTTTTGAGGCTTTGTGCATATAATTGATCTCTTTTTTCAAAATTTTTCAATAGCTCATTATACAAATCTTTAACCCTGATATATTCTTTACTATAATAGATAACAGAATCCTTCAAAGATTTTAGTTTGCTCAGACTGTCTCTATAGATATTAACAGCCCTTTCAATTGAGTCTTTGGACATTTTGAATAGAGTTATATCTGTTTGTAAATTCAAAGATTTTGCTTCTAACCTTTCAGATTTCGCTTCCTGTTTATCGGATATAGTGTTAAGGTTTCCATTTAAAAACAGGATTAGCAATGGAGCAAATGATATCAGAAGAGGAATAATTAATGATTTAACCCATTCCAATGCCCTTAGAGTCTTTCCATATTTTATATCGTAACTGAGTTTCTCTCTTTCTTTGTTTAATTTATCAATTTCTGCAATCAATTTTAAATCTGCCAACTGAACTGTTTCATTAGGCTTTAGGAGAGGTGGAATGGACATTATTTTTAGTTTTGGCTATTATCTATATAGATCCATTGATCATTCAACCAGACAAAGTTTAAATATTTCACAGATAGGTATTGTACATTCCGGTAATTTACATAGCAAACAGCATCACCCTTTTTGGATGATACTCAGGGTGCTGTCTTTTGATCATGAATTCTGTTAGCTCCATTCTTCAAAATCACCATGGCGTTGGATCATTTAATAAAAGTATTTTTTACGTCGTCGGATTTGAAAATGATCTTTTGATCAGTATTCCGATTATATAGAAATATATACTTACTGGTTTTTCCTATATAAACTAGTGAGTCTCCAGTTTTATATTGTAAGCTATCATTTATATAAAACTGATAAGACATGGTTTTAGACTTGTTATACTTTTTTGAAAAGTTTTCCATTGCATTGTCAGTAGTTATGTAGATTACTGCAATGGTTATAATTACAACAGATAAAAGTATTGCGAGGTCACCTAAATTATTTTTGTTTAGTGTTTTTACAATCATATCACAACTATATAATAAGATAAAGGAAATGATATAGAATGCTGAGTTGAGCCCTATCCAAAGAATTGGTTTAGGTGAAGTAGCAGATATTAAAGTTGTTATGATGAAAACAATAGCAACTACTATGTAAAATGGTTTGCCAAAAACAGGTCTTGTAAAATTTTTACTTTCTTGAGGAATAGGATCTTTCGTTTCTACTGCGATATGTTTAATGCTTTTTTTCCTGAATTTGCCCAATATAGTAAAGGTAAAAATTGAGATGTATAAAATCATAAAACCTGCAACGGCTACCCAAATAAATTGATCCAAAAAAAGAAGTAAGGCTTCGGAAAAATCTATATATTCTATTATCCTGATATCAAATATCCAGTACTTTACCATTGAATTCAAAATGGAAATAGATATTAAGAAACCTCCAAGAAAGGGTCCAGCCTTGGCGACTTTGCTTATCAGTTCTCGCATAATTTCCTAAAATACCAATTTTTATAAGGTTTGCAAAGTTGTAAAAATCAACCTTTGTAATACTTTTTACTCATGTATGTATAGTTTCGCGGAATAGAACTCATTAAACATCTACGCATGATAAGATCTCGTCAACCTGATGATTAAATTCCAAGAGTTGTCAAAGTATTTCTGCAAGGATGGCCACCGAGTGAATACAGACTTTATTTTGATTGGTAGGCGTAATTGATAAATTGCTTTATCGTTTTTCATCCTCGTGGGTCGGAAAAACGGCATGTCGTTCAGGTTGGTATATCAGTTCTTATTTACGATAGGTAGGCTTCCAGCGAGATCGATTCGATTCGCTTCCGCCAAAGGCGGAGGCCTGCCATGACGGTCCTTACTGAGCCAATGTCATGCCTTGCGATGGGTCGACCGTTTCCAGATCCCTCCTTCATCGGGATGACTGATAAGAGTATGAAAGCCAAAGCATAGGCTATCCTGCCTTAATCACTTAAGAAAAGTTAAATCCATAGGACGCTCCACTGATTACTGATCACTGATTACTGCTCACTCATCACTGATCACTGATCGCCGTACCTTCGCACCATGGCTTCCCCTAAAGAAAAGCTCCTCCAGAAATTTACCGAAGAATACAACCGCCTCAATCCCGAGCAGCGGCAGGCGGTGGACCAGATCGAAGGTCCGGTGATGGTGATTGCGGGTCCCGGAACGGGCAAAACGCAGATCCTCAGCGCGCGCATCGGTAAGATCCTGCTGAGCGATTCCATGGTGGAGCCTAGTAATATTCTTTGCCTCACCTATACCGACAGCGGGGCGGTGGCCATGAGAAGAAGGCTGCAGGGCTTCATCGGTCCCGATGCCTACCGGGTTGCCATTACTACCTTCCATGCCTTTTGCAATGATGTGATCCAGGACAACCTGGGACTGTTTGAAAAAACAGCGCTGGACCCCATCTCCGATCTCGAGCGCATCGAGCTGCTGAAAGAGCTGATCGACGGCTTTGGCAAAGACCACCCGCTGAAGCGCTACCGCGGCGATGTATACTTCGAGATCAACAGCCTGCAGAACCTCTTCAGCCTCATGAAGCGCGAGGGGTGGACGCCCGATTTCATCTGCCAGAAGGTGACCGAGTATCTCAATGATCTGCCCAACCGCGAAGAATACATCTGCAAGCGCGCCACCAAGGAATACAAGAAGGGCGATGTGCGCCTGGATAAGATAGAGGAGCAGAAAGAGCGCATGGCGAAGCTGCAGGCCGCCTGCCAGGAGTTCCAGAAATTCCAGCAGCTGATGCGCGCCCGCGACCGCTATGATTTCGACGACATGATCAACTGGGTCATCAACGCCTTTGAAACCAACGAGAACCTGCTCCGGGCCTACCAGGAGCAGTACCAATACATACTGGTGGATGAATACCAGGATACCAGCGGCTCGCAGAACCGCATCGTGCAGCTGCTGATCAATTTCTGGGACAAGCCCAACGTATTTGTGGTGGGTGATGACGACCAGAGCATCTATCGCTTCCAGGGCGCCAACGTGGAGAACATGCTGCAGTTTGCCGAGGCCTATGCGGCCGACCTGCTGAAGGTGGTGCTGGTGAACAACTACCGCAGCACCCAGCCCATCCTCGACGTATCGCGCACCCTTATCGAGAACAACCAGGAGCGCCTCGTGCGCAAGATAGAGGGACTGACGAAGCAGCTCATTGCAGCTTCCGCGTCCACAGTCCACAGTCCACGGTCCACGGACCCTTCTTCCGTGGAAGGTTACTCCTTACACGTAGCAGGTAGTGAAAGAGTAACGTCTCATACATCAGGCATCACGCATCCCAGCCTCCTCGAATTCGAAACACAGCGTGATGAAATGATGGGTATTACCCTGCGTATTGAGAAGCTGATCAGGGCCGGTGTGCCGGGGCACCAGATCGGGGTCATCTACCGCGAGAACAAATACGGCGAGGAGCTGGCCAATTACCTGCGCCTGAAGCAGATTCCTTTTTACAGCAAGCGTAGTTTGAATATACTGGACCAGCCCTTTGTGCAGCAGTTGCTGCTGGTGCTGGACTACCTCAACGCCGAACACGATATTCCCTACAGCGGCGATGAAATGCTCTTCGAGATCCTGCACCTGGAATGGCTGGACATACCGGCCATCGAGATCGCCCGCGCCACTATGATGGTGTCGGAGCTGAAGTATAAGGGACACAACACCTCCCTGCGCCAGTGGCTCTGCGAGCAAAGCAGCAAGCCGCCGCAGGATCTGTTTGATGCAGGACTGCACAAGGGACTGAAAGAAGCCTGCACCGTTATGGAAGCGCTGGTCACGGCCGTCAGCAACCACACCCTGCAAACCCTATTAGAGAAGATCGTACGCGAGCTGGGCTTCCTCGGCTATCTCATCAACCAGCCCGAGAAGCACTGGCTCATGCAGCTGCTCAGCGGCTTCTACGATCATGTAAAGGAAGAATCGCGAAGGCATCCCAACCTCACCCTTCAGGAGTTCATGAACCGCATTGCGCTCATGCGCAAAGAGGGATTGATCCTGCCCCTGGTGCAGGTGAGTGGGAATGAGAAAGGCGTGAACCTGCTCACTTGTCACGGCTCCAAGGGCCTCGAGTTTGAATATGTCTTCTTCACCGGTGTCACCAGCAACAGCTGGGAGAAGAAGCGCAAGCCTTACAGCGGCTATCCCATGCCGGATACCTTGTTCAGCTACGCGTCCGCACCGGCCGATAAAGCCGCCTCGGAAGCGGAGGAAATGCGCCGCCTCTTCTATGTGGCGATCACCCGCGCCAAAAAGCAGCTCTACCTGTCCTATCCCAATTATACCAATGAAGGCAAGCAGCTGGAGCCTACCATGTACCTCGCCGAGATCCAGCAGGAGCATGAGCTGCCGCGGGAGAAGGTGATCATCACACCCGAGGAAAGCATGGACTTCAGCATCCTGCAGTTCAGCGGATCGCTGGCGCCGGAAGTGCCCCACCTCGACGACGACCTGGTGGACCGTGTGGTCAACGGCTTCTCCATGAACGTGTCGGCGCTGAACAATTACCTGCGCTGTCCGCTCGGCTTCTTCTACCAGAACATCGTGCGCATTCCGTCCCCCCGCAACGAGGCGGCGGAGTTCGGATCGGCGGTGCACTACGCACTGGAGCAGCTTTTTAAGAAGATGCGCGAGCGCGGAAAGTTCGCCCACCTCGACGATTTCCTCAACGACTTCGCCTGGTGGATGAAGCGCCACCGCGAAAGCTTTACGCGCGAGCAATACAACCGCCGCCTCGAATACGGGCTGCAGATACTCACCAACTATTACAACAGCTATATCAACCAGTGGAACAAGATCGTGGCCGTGGAGCTGAACGTGCGCAATGTGCTGCTTGATGAAATTCCGCTGAAGGGAAAGATTGACAAGATCGAGTTCAATGGCAAGGACGCTATCGTCATTGATTACAAGACCGGCGATCCGGAGAAATGTGCGGACAAGTTCCTGCGCCCCGGCCACAAGGAACCCAGCGGGGGCGACTACTGGCGGCAGGCCGTCTTCTATAAGATCATGCTCGACCTCTATCCGAAAGAATGGAACGTTACCGGCGTGGAATTCGATTTTGTAGAGCCCGACAAAGCAAAGAAGTACCGCAAGGAGCGGGTAGCCATCGGCTCCATCGATATCGACCTCGTAAAAGACCAGATCAAAACCGTCTGGGAAAAGGTGCAGCGTAAGGACTTCTACACCGGCTGCGGCAAGGAAGACTGCCACTGGTGCAACTTCGTCAAAACGAACAAGCTCCACATTGCCCTCCACGAGCTGAAATCAGAGGAAGAGGAGATGGGCCGCAACTATATGCGCGTAGTAGATTAGACGTGAAACGTGAAAGGTGAAATGTGAAAAAGGTCAAAGGTGAAAGATCAACCTTTATATGTCGTCATATGCTAATCAGCTAATTGGCTAATTGGCTCATCAGCTCATCATCTTCGTGTTTTAGTGCTTCATCTACGCTAAATGAAATATAGATGTGATGGAATCCTGTAGGAGGATTTCTCTTATTCTCCTCCTTCTGCCTCTTAGGCTCAGCCCTATGAATAAAAGGAAAGGTTTCTAAAAGAAGCGCTGCGCAGCAGCCCTCCTTTTCTCTTTCTTCTCCTTTATCCTCTTAGCCATGCCGCTCTTTTACGCCAGCAGTAGTAAAGGAAATACTCGATGCCCGCAGTTAACCCAACCCTCCTTTGCCCCTTAGCTCTGGGCGAAATAAAAAGACTGCGAAGCAGTCCCTCCCCGCGTTCTCAGCGCCTCCGCGAGAAACAAAATCGGCGAAGCCGTCTCCGTGTTCCTCCGTGTCGCAGTGGCACCGTGGTTAAGCAGCACGCCAGAAGCTGAAGTCTGAGAACCAAATCAGGCTGGTAAAAAGTATAGTACGCGTCTGTGGACTGTCGACCGTCGACCGTGGACCGTAGTCCGCAGGACTACAACGCAATCTCGATCTCATTATCAAAGCCCGCCTTCACGCTGATCTTACGATCCAGCGGACGCACGCGCTCCGGCTGACGCTTCACGCCATAGTAGCTGCCCGGATCCCATTTGCCGTTGTTGTTACGGTCATATAAAAGCCGCAGGTCGTAGTCGCCCGGGTTGAAGCGCTTGAGGTTCACCACGCCCGAGCTGGCCGGAGCCCAGTAGATCACCTGGTCGTTCTGCAGCAACTGCAGCACAGGGTTCTCCTCGGGCTTCACATTCTTGATGCGCAGCAATACATTGCCGTAATCCGTTTCTCTTTTGGTGCTGAACGTAAGCGTATCCGTCTTCAATAATTTCTTGCCGGTGGAGTCCTCTGCAAAATCCCGTCCCAGGATCAGGTTATAAGCGGTACCCGGTACCCAGGCCGTGCTGATGGTCAGTTGTTTCCGGTTGCTGTCCTGCCGGGCGGTAAAGGGCTGGCGGATGAAGCTGGTATCGGTGGTCAGCTGCAGCTGCGCGGAATCGAAGCGCCGGATAACCGAGGGAAATTGCAGCACCAGGTCCTTGCCCAGTTCCAGTGTATTGGCCGAAAGATTGTTGGTAAAGGTCAGGCGGTTCTGCGCTCCGGTTGTGGCGCGGCCCGCACCTGGTGCGGCGCGTCCTGCCCCCGGGGCAATACTTACGGCGGGAAGCTTCAGCGCATTGGAATCCGCTTCCTTCCAGGCATAGAGGGTAATATCCCCCTGTTGCTGTGCCGTGTTTATGGCCGAATCGGCAAAGGCAAAATATTGCGATTTACTGTTCAGGTACTGGCGCGTCAGTCCGGCATCGCCGATGGCAAAGATCCGGAACGTGCCGGCCGGCAGGTTCTTGAACAGGAAATTGCCATTGGCATCCACGCGGGCAAAATAAGGAGGCCGTTTGCGCACGGCCGAATCGCTCAGGTCGCGGTGCAGCACCACCACCAGGGTCGAGTCGGTCTTGTTATTCTCCGCCAGGATCACCTTTCCCTTCAGCTGCAGCGAATCGAGGTAGGGGCCGGTGGAAAAGGTATACGTATAGTTCTTCAGAATGTTCGATTCATTGAAGTCGCGGATGGCATTGCCAAAATTGAAGACATAGGTAGTATTAGGCGTCAGCGAATCCTTGAAGCGCACGTTGATCTCGCGTCCTTTCACACTCACGGTCGGATTGTTCTCAAACGTTGGTGTGAACACCAGGCTGTTCTGCACATCCTGCAGGTCTACGTACTCATCGAAGCTGAGCGTGATCCGGTTGCCGCGGAAGTTCAGGGAACTGTCCGGCGGTGACACGTTCAGCAGGCGGGGAGGAATGGTATCGCGCGGACCACCCTGCGGAGGAATGATATTCGCGCAGGACGAACCGAATAAAAATACGATCGCAATAAAACAAACCCCGAGGAGTAAAGAGATAGCCGGCTTCATTCCCGGCAAACTTAGGAGGTTTTGTTGTGAAAGCGTTCTTAAGGTTCAGTCAGTTGTCAGACAGCGGACGTCAGACATCAGCTTCTGGCGTGCTGCTTAACCACGGAGCCACGGCGGCACGGAGGAACACAGTGGTAAAAAGGTAAGACTGCACCAGGGCCACTTATTTCACCTTTGACGTTTCACCTTTCACTCCCTGCCTGCTCGATCTTCCCTACGATGCGTTTCAGTTCCCTTTCATTATAGTTGCAGTCATTGATCAGGGAATGCAGCCGGTCGTTCGGTCCGGCAATGGCCTTCAGCTGGGTCTGATAGATCTTTTTGAATTCGGTAACCCCGAGGCCGCCGTCACTCAGTAGGTAAACCTTATAGCCTAATTCTACCGGGTTGGTGTTGCCATCCTTGATATAGTAATGCACTTTCTGGTCTTTGAAATCGACGAATTTATAGAGGGTCAGGCGTTTTCCTTTGAGGATCTGGCGCAGCATGATGGTATCCAGCACATCATTGCGGTAACTTTCTCCTCTCAGCCAGATAAAGTCTACAGGGGCCATATCCTTCATTACGATTGCCTGCTCATACGTATCCCCGCCCTGTATGGATACAAAGGCTGTGGTAAAGCGCGAAAGGGTTCTGATTTCGGACTGGCCCTGCTGCCGGAACGAAAATTCCTGCGGATTGATGGTACCATGACGATAGCTGATCTCGCCCTGAAGCGTATCCTTGTCCAGTACTACAAATCCTTTTTGAAAACTGAGCTGGGCAAAGGCAGCGCCGGAAGAAAGCAGGATGATACCCGCCAGCAGAAATAGTTGCTTAAGCATTCGATTGGTTTTGGTGCTACAATATAGAAAATATTGAATAGGATAGCACGCTTTCAGATATCAGATGTCTGAACGCCCAATCAGGTTGGTAAAATGATAGTAGGGTGCTGTGGACCGTCGACCGTGGACGGTGGACTATCTTCCCACATAGCTGTCCACCGGCAGGCGGTTCTGCAGGCTGCGGGCCAGGGTCATTTCGTCGGCATATTCCAGCTCGCCGCCAAAGGCGATACCCCGTGCAATAGTAGTGGTCCGGGCGGTGGAGGGAAGTTTCTTCTGGATGTAATAGATGGTCGTATCGCCCTGGATGGTCGGACTTAGGGCAAAGATTACCTCAGCGGTTTCCTCTTTCAGCACCCGGTGGATCAGCGTATCGATATTGAGCTGGTTCGGGCCAATGCCATCAAGGGGCGAAATAACGCCGCCCAGCACATGATAGGTGCCGTTGAACTGCTGGGTGCTTTCGAGGGCAATCACATCGCGCAGGTTCTCGACCACGCAGATCATATCCTGCTTGCGCATGGAATTGGCGCAGATGGAACAGATATCGGCATCGGCCACATTATGGCAGCGCTGGCAGAAGCGGATCTCGGTCCGCATCCGGCTCATGACCTCGCTGAAATGCTGCACTTCGTCCGGCTCCTGCTTCAATAAATGGAGCACCAGGCGAAGGGCGGTTTTCTTACCGATACCGGGCAGTTTTGCAAATTCATTGACCGCATTTTCGAGGAGTGCCGAAGAGAATTCCATAGTGTATAAAGGTACAAAAAGCAGCCCGCTTAAGAGGGAAAATAAAGGTTAAAAGCCGGCAGTCATCGGTACGCCAGATCATGAAAGGAAATGATAGATAAGCAGGGAAAGCCGAAATCCGCCTGCTGAAGTCCGCCCGCCAATCCGGCTGTAAAAAATAATAGTACACGTCTGTCGCCCGTGGACCGTAGACAGCCCCGCGAAGCGGGGCTTTGTTTCCTCCCAAAAATTGCTACCTTTGCGTCCTGCAGGCGGATTTGTTTATTGTTCGGCCTAAACGGAACTAATAAACGGTGAAAACTCACAGGGCTTTTCCTCGTTTACTTACGGACACAATCCCCGCAGCTTAAAACGGAATGGATATGACAGATATTCGAACACTACTCAACCAACGTATATTGATCATCGATGGCGCTATGGGCACCATGATCCAGCGCTATAAACTGGAAGAAGCCGATTACCGGGGCGAGCGCTTTGCTTCCTGGAATTCGGATCTGAAAGGGAACAACGACCTCTTGTGCCTTACCCGGCCGGAGATCATCAAGGCCATCCATAAGGAATACCTGGCCGCCGGTGCCGATATCATCGAGACCAATACCTTCAATGCCCAGAAAGTGTCGCTGGCCGATTACCATATGGAGTCGCTCGCCTTCGAGCTGAATGTGGCGGCTGCCCAGGTAGCTAAAAAAGCCATTGAGGAATACCTTCAGGAAAACCCGGGTTCCGGTCCCCGTTTCGTAGCCGGTGCCATCGGCCCGCTCAATAAAACGCTTTCCCTGTCGCCCGATGTGAACAATCCGGGCTACCGCGCGCTCACCTTCGACGAGGCGGTGGACGCCTATTACGAGCAGGTAAAAGGACTGGTGGAAGGTGGTGTGGACCTGATCCTGATCGAGACCATCTTCGATACGCTGAATGCAAAGGCAGCCATCTTTGCCGTGAAAAAATACTTCAGGGATACGAAGCAGAAGGAACTGCCGATGATGATCAGCGGTACCATCACCGATGCGTCCGGACGTACCCTGAGCGGACAAACCCTGGAGGCTTTCTATACCTCCATCCGTCATGCACGGCCGTTGAGCGTAGGACTGAATTGTGCCCTTGGCGCCCAGGAAATGCGGCCGCATATCGAAGAGCTGAGCCAGCTGGCCGAGTGCTATACCTCTGCCTATCCGAATGCGGGCCTGCCGAATGCCATGGGCGAATACGACGAGCATCCTTCCGATACCGCCCACTTCATTGAAGATTGGGCCAGGGAAGGCTTTGTAAATATCGTAGGTGGCTGCTGCGGCACTACCCCCGACCATATCCGGCACATTGCCGACCAGGTGAAAAAGATCCAGCCCCGGCCCTTACCGGTTCTGGAACCGACTTTATAAAGCGTCGTCTAAATTAAATCGTACCTATTAAAACCACGGAGACACTATGACACAGGGTTTCACGGAGAATAAATTTGATCCGTTGTCCGAAAGAGAAAAATGGCTGGCTGATCAAATTGTTGGAAGTGCTATAATGATTCATAAAACGGTAGGACCAGGATTGCTGGAGAGTGTTTACGAGCAGTGTTTTTGTTACGAATTAGATAAAAGGAATATTCCATTTGAAAGACAGCAATCCATCCCAATCGAATACGACGAACTGGTTGTTGAAAATGGGCTTCGGGTTGATGTAATAATAGATGATTTAGTGATCGTGGAGCTTAAAGCTCAGGAAAATTCACATCCTGTTTGGCAAGCCCAATTATTAAGCTATTTGAAACTAACCAACAAAAGACTGGGATATATATTGAACTTTCATGTACCCTTGATGAAAGATGGGATCAAAAGAATGATCCTGTAATCTCCGTGCCACTCTGTGCCGTAGTGGCTCTGTGGTTCAAAAAAAGGGAAAACTGAAAAAACGAACTATGACCGAAGTAAATACGATCAAACCTTACCTGAAACTATCTGGCCTGGAGCCACTGACCATTCGCCCCGAATCGAATTTCGTCAACGTCGGTGAACGCACCAACGTAACCGGTTCCAAGAAATTTGCCCGCCTCATCCGCGAGAATAAATACGAGGAAGCCCTCAGCGTGGCCCGCCAGCAGGTGGAGAACGGCGCGCAGGTGCTCGACGTGAATATGGACGATGCCCTGCTCGACGGGGTAAAGGCCATGACCACCTACCTCAACCTGCTGCAGGCTGAGCCCGACATCGCCAAGATTCCTATCATGATCGATAGCTCCAAGTTCGAGATCATCGAGGCCGGACTCAAATGCGTGCAGGGAAAATGTATCGTGAACTCCATTTCCATGAAAGAAGGCGTGGAGAAATTCATTGAGCAGGCCTTTATCTGCCAGGCTTACGGAGCCGCCGTTGTGGTAATGGCCTTTGATGAGCAGGGCCAGGCCGATACCCTGGAAAGAAGGGTCACTATTTGTGAGAAAGCGTATAAGATCCTGACGGAGGAAGTAGGCTTCGATCCGCAGGATATCATCTTCGACCCCAACATCTTCGCGGTGGCCACGGGTATCGAGGAGCATAATAACTATGCGGTGGACTTCATCGAAGCCACCCGCATCATCAAGCAAAAAATGCCGCTGGCGAAAGTAAGTGGTGGCGTCAGTAACGTATCATTCTCCTTCCGCGGTAACGACCACGTACGGGAAGCCATCCATGCCGTATTCCTGTACCACGCCATCCTGGCGGGTATGGATATGGGGATCGTGAATGCCGGCCAGCTGGTGGTGTACGATCAGATCGAACCGCAGCTGAAGGAATTATGTGAGGATGTGATCCTGAACCGCCGGCCCGATTCTACCGAGCGCCTCGTCAGCTTTGCCGAGCAGGTAAAGGGCAAGGGCAGGGAAGAAGAGAAAAAGGATGAAGCCTGGCGTGCGGCCAGCGTGGAGGAGCGCCTGAAGCACGCCCTGGTGAATGGAATAACGGAATATATCGATGCCGATACGGAGGAAGCCCGCCAGAAATATCCGAAGCCGCTGGATGTGATCGAAGGTCCGCTGATGGCCGGGATGGATGTGGTAGGTGACCTGTTTGGCAGCGGTAAGATGTTCCTGCCGCAGGTGGTGAA
>DATAHC010000159.1:0-13303 GCA_036263415.1 Flavisolibacter sp. | reverse complement strand
CCTTTATCAATACGCATCCGGGGTCGGCGAGAAATAAGGAAGCCGCTGAGATCATAGATATCTGCCGGCAGAAGCTCGAAACCAAGGACCATAATGCCGCCCAGCTGTATTTTGATCTGGGTCAGTTCCGTGCTGCGGCTGTTGCCTTCGATGATTTGCTGAACGCTTACCCGGAAACGACAAGGGGAGACCAGTATAAGGTTATGGCTATCAGGGCTTATTTCCGTTTCGCTCAGCTGAGCGTAGAAGAGAAGAAATCCGAAAGGTTTGAAAAGGTGATCGATGAATGCAATGAATTCATTGACCGTTTTCCGGAAAGTCCGCTGGCTAAAGAAGTGCAGCAGTTCTTAACCCAATCTCAAAACAACTTAAAAAATAATACAAATGAGCCTGCTAAGACGTCAACTTAGTACCAGTACATCCAACAACATTGAAACCCGCGATGTAAATGAGCTGAAGAACAGAACGGGTAATTTGTATGAGTCTATCTCCATAATCGGGAGAAGAGCCAACCAGATCAATATTTCCCTGAAAGAGGAATTGCATAATAAGCTGGAAGAATTCGCCAGCCACACCGATTCTCTGGAAGAGATCCACGAAAACAAGGAGCAGATCGAAATCTCAAGAGCGTATGAGCGTATGCCGAATCCGGCACTGCTGGCTACCCAGGAATTCATGGAAAGCAAGATCTACCATCGTAAGAACGAGGATGACCTGTTTCAATAAGAAATTCTCAGAACTAATATCAAGCGATCTGTCAGGGACAGGTCGCTTTTCTTTTTTAGATATAGTATTTTAGTGCTCTATGCTATCCGGGAAAAAAATATTGCTGGTCATAACAGGAAGTATCGCCGCTTACAAAACGCCTATTCTGGTTCGCCTGCTGATCAAAAAGGGAGCCGAGGTGAAAGTAGTGATGACACCGGCGGCTATGGATTTCGTATCCAGGCTAACCCTGTCTACCCTAACAAAGAGCCCGGTGTTGGTGAATCTGTTCGATGAAGAGACCTGGGCCAATCATGTTATGCTGGGGCGTTGGGCTGATATTATGCTGATAGCGCCGTTAAGCTGCAATACCCTGAGCAAGATGGCCACAGGACAATGTGACAACCTGGTGATGGCTACCTATTTGTCCGCAACCTGTCCGGTGGTGGCCGCACCTGCCATGGATGAAGATATGTGGCACCATCCGGCAACCCGGTCCAACCTGGAACTGGTACGGAAACATGGATGTCAGCTGATGGAGGTGAGCTATGGAGAGCTTGCCAGCGGCCTCATAGGCCAGGGCCGTATGGCGGAACCGGAAGAGATCGTCAGCTGGCTCGAAAACTATTTTACGTCTGCTCAGATCCTGGCCGGGAAAAAGGTTTTGATTACGGCCGGTCCCACATACGAACCCCTGGATCCGGTTCGTTTTATTGGAAATTATTCTTCCGGGAAAATGGGATATGCACTCGCAGAAGCATTTGCCGCCAAAGGAGCGGCGGTTCATCTGGTAAGCGGACCAGTTTCTATTAAGACAGAGGTGCCGGGTATTCAACTGACTTCTGTACAAACGGCAGCAGAAATGCTGGAAGCGTGCCAGAACTATAAGGAATATGATATCGCTGTAATGGCCGCAGCCGTAGCGGACTATACCCCAGTGACCGTGGCCAGCGAAAAGATAAAAAAGACGGGTGATGATCTATCTCTGCCTCTGAAGCGTACGGCCGATATCCTGGGATATCTGGGTAAGGAAAAAAGGGATCACCAGCTGTTGGTCGGGTTTGCCCTGGAAACCACCAATGAAAAGGAGTATGCCCGGAAAAAACTGACGGATAAAAAAGCTGATCTGATCGTTATGAATTCCCTGCGGGATGAAGGAGCCGGATTTGGGGTTGATACCAATAAGGCGACGCTTTTCTACAAGGATGGAAGAGAAGTGCCCCTCGAACTTCAGACGAAACAGGCGCTGGCAAAAACCTTAGTTGATAGCATTATTGATTTACTACTATGAAAAATACGATTCTCATCCTGTTCTGCCTGTCCCAACTGGTTTCAAAAAGCCAGGAGATCCAGGCGCGGTTTACGGTTAATGCCAGCCAGGTAAGCACACAGGTAGATAAAAAGACCTTCCAGACCCTGCAAACCGCACTGGCCAATTTTGTAAACAACAGAAAGTGGACAGGCGATAATTTTCAATCGCAGGAGCGCATCAAATGCAATTTCCTGCTCACCATTAACCAGGACCTGGGCAAGAATGTTTACAAGGCAGCGCTGACTATACAGGCGGCCCGTCCGGTATATGGGTCCACCTATGAATCGCCCCTGGTCAATTTTCAGGACGATAATGTAGTATTCAAATACCTCGAGTTTCAGCCCGTAGAATTCAATGAGAACCGGGTTCAGGGCAGCGATCCATTGGCAGCGAATATCACCGCTCTGCTGGCCTATTACGTCAATATCATACTGGGTATGGATTACGATTCCTTTGCGCCCCGTGGCGGCGACCCCTATTTTCAGAAGGCCCAGTATATTGTGAACAATGCACCGGAAGCCGGTGATATAGCCGGATGGAAAGCTTTCGATGGCCTTCGCAACCGGTTCAAGCTGGCGGAAGCGCTGGTTGACAGCCGGTATACACTTATCCATGATGCGATCTACGCCTATTACAGGACCGGGCTGGATCAGCTTTCCGCCAATGATGCTGACGGTCGGAGTGGCGTGCTGGCATCGATCGGTTACCTGAATACCTTGAATACCGAAAACCCCGGGATCATGATCATTCCCTTTTTCTTTCAGGGTAAGAGCAATGAGCTGGTAAAACTCTTCAGCAAAGCTGACCAGGGAATGAAAGTACAGGCAAGGGAAATGCTGGTGCGTCTGGACCTGACCAACGTTAATGCCTATAAAGAATTAAAATGATCCGGACCTTCTGTTTACTGCTGCTTTTGGCACTCTTTGCCTGTGCGGATGAAAAAAAACTGCCTCCGAAGATATTGGGCGCAGACTCCATGCAGGTTGTATTATATGATATGCTGGAGGCTGATGAAATGGTTACCTATAATGTTTTAAAGGATTCATCCTATCAGTCGGGCGCCACCCGTATTGCCCTGTACGAAAAGGTCTTCAACAAGCATAAGATCACCAAAGACCAGTTTCAAGAAAGTCTTCGTTATTATGAATCACGTCCTGACTTTCTGAAGGGGATCTTCGATTCACTGAAAGCACGGTCTGATAAACCGGCCGATACGGCCAGGCATCACAAATAATGAGTTGCGGTTACAAGGCTATCAGTAAATTTGAACACCTGAACGGTTCTATATGAATAAAGTATATGCTTCCGCCCTGGAAGCGATCGATGATATTAAGGACGGTGCTACCCTGATGCTGGGAGGCTTTGGTCTTTGCGGAATTCCTGAAAACCTGATTGCTGCCCTCGTGGTAAAGAACTGCCGGCAGCTGACCTGTATCTCCAACAATGCCGGTGTGGATGATTTCGGCCTGGGCCTGTTACTGCACCGCAGGCAAATAGAAAAGATGATTGCCTCTTATGTAGGAGAGAACGCTGAATTTGAAAGGCAGCTGCTGAGCGGTGAACTGCAGGTGGAACTCATTCCTCAGGGAACGCTGGCCACGCGCATTCAAATGGCCGGTATGGGCATCCCTGCCTTTTTTACGCCTGCCGGTTACGGAACGGAGATCGCAGAAGGAAAGGAGGTGCGGGTATTCAATGGTAAGCCACACCTTATGGAACTGGCACTCTCAGCTGACTATGCTCTGGTAAAGGCCTGGAAGGGAGACCGGTTCGGTAATTTGGTTTTCCGTAAAACCACACGGAACTTCTCTACCTCCATGGCAAGGGCCGGAAACATTACCATCGCTGAAGTAGAAGAGCTGGTGGAACCCGGTGAATTGGATCCCGACTCCATCCATGTACCCGGGGTGTATGTGCACCGCATCTTTGAAGGCACCAGCTATGAAAAGAGGATCGAACGTAAAACGGTACGGCTGGAATCAAAACCTCAATAAGGGAAAGCTTTTCCTGTATTTATTCATTAGTAAGGATTCAATTATGGCACTCGATAAATATGGCATTGCAAAGCGTATCGCGCAGGAATTGAAGGACGGCATGTATGTGAACCTGGGCATCGGTATCCCGACGCTTGTGGCGAACTATATCCCGGAAGGGATTTCGATCATGCTTCAGAGTGAGAACGGCATGCTGGGCATGGGGCCTTACCCGGTTGAAAGTGAGCTGGATGCAGATCTGATCAACGCCGGAAAGGAAACGGTGACCCTATTGCCCGGAGGGGTTTTCTTCGATAGTGCGGAAAGCTTCGGAATGATACGGGCCGGTAAGATCGATCTTACGGTTTTAGGCGCTATGGAGGTTTCTGAAAAAGGAGACATTGCCAACTGGAAGATCCCCGGAAAAATGGTGAAGGGTATGGGCGGGGCCATGGACCTGGTAGCCAGCGCCCGGAACATCATAGTAGCCATGCAACATACCAATCCCAAGGGTGAAAGCAAGCTGCTCCCTTCCTGTACCCTTCCCCTGACGGGTGTAGGCTGTGTGAAAAAGGTGGTTACGGAACTCGCCGTACTGGAGATCACGGATGAGGGGTTTTTACTAAAAGAGCGAGCCCCCGGAGTTTCTGTTGAAGAGATCCGGTCAAAAACACAGGGAAACCTGATCGTTGACGGAGAAATTCCGGAAATGGCGCTCTAGCCGGTTTACCGGTTTATAAGATGCTGAAGGGCAGTGTTCTTACAAACAACAGGTAAATCCAAAGCTTTTAGGGGTGCAACACTTTACATTCTCAATTCTAATCTATACTTTTACGGCTCTCGTATATCTACTTAGTAGATAACCTGTCAATACCCCTATGTTAAACTGAAAAGTTTAAACCCGTTTCCTTCTATGACCGTAACCCTTTCCCGTAAGCTGCCTTTCCTGGGCAGGTTAAAATCAATTGGCTTCTCCGCTCAGCTGGACGATTATGAGAAGCGTAAACTCGGCGTTTTCAATCAACTTAATTTTCTGGGTATTCTTTCCGGTATCGGTGTTACCATAGCCGGAATGATGGACAACCAGGAATTACCACCCATTGCTTCCGTAGTAGCTTTTTCACCGGCCGTTATCAGCCTGATCGTGCTGCTGCTGAATCACTATCAGCAGTATGAGCGGGCCCGTATGGTCTATTTTTCCTTATATCCCCTGCTTACCGCCAGCGTTTATGGAGCAGGCCTGGATGTGGGCATTGAATTGTTCTTTGTACTCTATGCCTTGCTGGCCGTGTTTTATATGCAGAAGCCGGTGAATGCGATCATTGCATTTGTGGTGGCTGCGGGTTGTTACCTGATGGTGTTCACCTTCGGATTTTCCTACCATTATCATCTGAAAGAAGCGCTGTTCCCGTTTTATGTATTCAACCATGTTATGGCCTTTGTATTCATCTTTTTTGCACTGTTCTGGATCAAAAAGGAAAATACCGGCTACCAGTTCTCCATTCTGCAAAAGAACAGGGCCCTGCATAAGACCAATCTGGAAATAGAAGCTCAGAAGATAGAGATCGCACGGAAGGCGGAAGAACTGGCAGAACTTGATACCCTGAAGAACAAACTATTCTCCATTATAGCGCATGACCTGAAAGGGCCTATGTATGCACAGCGTAACCTATTCAGAAGTATAGAGCAATACAATATTCCGGGGGAAGAGATTAAATTGCTGGTGCCCGATATTCTGAACGATATGAACTATACCATCAACCTGATGGATAATTTGTTGCACTGGGCCAAATGCCAGATGCAGTCGGATGTAATGAAGCCTCAAAAGGTCGACCTGGCCGAGCTGACGGAAAGCGTTACCCGGCTATTGCGCCTGCAGGCGGAGGCCAAGGAAGTGCAGATCCAGTGCCGCCTCGAGCAGCCTACCTATGTGTATGCCGATAAGGAAATGATCAACCTGGTGTTACGCAACCTGCTTTCCAATGCCATCAAATTTACGCCCAGGCAGGGTTCTGTTGTAGTGGAGGCCTTGAATCGGGAACGCCAGGTAGAGATCTGTGTTACGGATTCCGGTGTTGGTATGACGCCAGAGGCCATCAGCAAACTGTCAGAAAACAACTATTATACAACTAAAGGTACGGCCAATGAAAGCGGTACCGGATTGGGGTTGATGCTTTGCAAGGAGTTTCTTCAGAAGAACGGGTCCAGCATGCGCATAGAAAGTAAGCAGGGCCAGGGCAGTAAATTTGCTTTTGCCCTGCCCTCCGTAAATTAATCGATATAGTAGTTCCAGTTGTGACGGTCTTCTTTATGTCCGTAACGGATCGCATCCAGTTCCTGCTTCAGGCGGTGCATACAACTTTGCTCATTGGCTACCGGCATTTCATATAAGCGGCCATCAACACTGAAGGATGCAATGGGCGCGATAACCGCTGCGGTTCCCGCGCCAAAGGCCTCTACCATGTCGCCTGCCTCAATAGCCTTTACCAATTCCTGAATGCCGATCTGCCGTTCTTCGCAAGGTATTTTCAGATCAGCCGCCAGCTGTAACAGCGAGTCGCGTGTAATACCATCCAGTATGGTATCGGAAAGAGGAGGGGTGATCAGGGTCCCGTTAAGGGCAAACAGTAAGTTCATGGTACCGGATTCTTCAAAATATTCATGCGTGCCGGCATCTGTCCACAAAACCTGATCGAATCCTTCCGCTCTTGCCTGTTGGGTGGGATAAAAAGCGCCACCATAATTTCCAGCGCATTTTGCATAGCCGGTACCGCCTTTGGCCGCGCGTATATAATTTCTTTCCACTTTTACTTTGATCGGCTTGGCATACAGCATGGGGGATGGGCCGGTGATCACTACAAACTGGTATTGGTCAGATACCTTCACGCCGAATCTTGCCTCGCTGGCAAAGATCAGTGGCCGGATATACAAGGCACTGCCTTCTGCGCGGGGCACCCAATCCCTGTCTGTGCGGATCAGTTCCGTAAGCGCGGCTTCAAATAGCTCATAGGGTACCGGCGGCATACACATCCGGTCCAGCGAGCGGTTCAGGCGGTCATGATGCTTTTCGATCCGGAAGATTGCAATACGGCCATCTTTTTGCCGGAAGGCTTTCATGCCTTCAAATATGCTTTGACCATAATGCAGGGCCAATGTGGTCGGTGCAAGCGAAAGATTTTGATAAGGCAATACGGCAGCTTCCTGCCAGGCTCCCTGATCATAGCTGCACAGAAACATATGGTCGGAAACATATTTCCCAAACTCCAGTGCTTCCCAGTCTACTTCGCTTAGCTGGGACTGTTGGGTTTTTTTGACGGTTACCGTTTGGTGTAGTTCCAGAATGCTCATATACTTCTATTTACAGGATGATGAAAAAGTTCTTTATCAGTAGTGCTTTGTAACGGGGCGTCAGTGGCCAGGTCTATCTCCATTTTGATATCGGAGCGTTCGTAAACTCCGGGCTCGATAGGTACTTCCCGGAATCCGAGCTTATGATACATCGTAATGGCGGGAACCAGGATGCGGTTGGAATACAGGATCACTTTCTCCGCTCCCAGGTTTCTGGCCTTTTCGAAAGAGGCATAACTGATTGCCTCGGCGATGCCTTTACGACGGTAGGCTTCGTCAACTGCCATCTTGGTAAACTCATACGTATTTTCTCCGGTTTTCTTCAGCGCCACCGTACCGGCTGGAACGCCGTCATAAAGCGCCATCAGGATCGCTCCACCTTTATCCAGTATGGCCTCCTGCGGATGCTGCAGCACATACTTGTCAATCTCCTCGAGCCAGAAATGCTTTTCGATCCAATGCCGGTTCAGTCGTTCGAAAACAGGCTGGTGCTCGGGCCGGTAGTCAATGATTTCAATAGAGGTTCTCATCTTTTTCGGTTTAGCTTCTTCAAGCTACACCAAAATTGGGAAGATATTCTGGTACAAAACAGATTCAGATTTTTTATTTTTGGCTATATCAGATGCTATGCAAACAACACTGAAGGACCATAAATACCTGCAGATCGCCCAGGGTATCGAACAGATGATCCAGGAAGAAGTGCTCAACATTGGCGAAAAATTACCGTCCGTTCGTACGCTCAGTGAAGAGTATGGGATCAGTCTGGGAACGGCTTTTCAGGCGTATTATCACCTGGAAAGCAAAGGGCTGATAGAAGCCCGGCCCAAATCCGGTTATTATGTCCGGTTCAACAACCGTCGCTTTCCGGGAATACCTTCTTCCCGTCAGATGGAAACAGGCGTGAATGAGGTGAGCACGATGGAAATGATCGCTACCGTTTTTAGAAATATATCGGCGGCCGACCTGATCAACCTGTCCGTAGCAGCACCCCGCGTAGAATTGCTGCCGGCTGCGAAACTGAATAAATCGGTTGTGCATGCACTCCGTTCTTCCTCCTCAAGTTGCCTTCATTATGAGAATATACAGGGCAATGCGGAGTTAAGGAAACAGATCGTAAAGCTTGCTTTCAACTGGAATGGAAAACTGACGCCGGATGATATTGTAGTTACGGCAGGATGTATGGAAGCGCTGGTTATGTGCCTTAAGGCGGTAACCTCCTGGGGAGATACGGTTGCCATAGAAAGTCCTACCTATTTTGGGGTGTTCCAGGTAATGGAAAGCCTGGGATTAAAGGCTATAGAGATACCGACGGATCCTCAAACAGGCATTGACCTGAATTACCTGGAAGAAGCGATCCGGAAACACCATATCAAAGCTTGTGTTTTCATTCCCAATTTTAATAATCCGCTGGGCAGCTGCATGCCGGATGAGAATAAGGAAAAGCTGGTAGCGCTGATTACCAGAAAACAGATACCTCTGATCGAGGATGATATTTACGGGGAACTGTATTTCGGCAGGCAACGACCGCGCACCTGTAAAACCTATGACCGGGAAGGATGGGTATTGCACTGCAGTTCCATTTCCAAGTCATTAGCTCCGGGCTATCGTATCGGCTGGTGCATTCCCGGCCGGTTCACTGAAAAAGTTAAGCAGCTGAAGATCATGCACACCGTATCGGGCACTACGCTTACACAGGCGGCTATGGCCCATTTCCTCAGTATAGGAAGGTATGAGCATCATTTGAAAAAATTGCGCAATGCGCTTCATGCCCAATACCTCAATTATGTGCAGGGCATCATTCAGTATTTTCCGTCTGATGTTAAGATCAGCCGTCCTTCCGGCGGCTTGGTGCTCTGGGTGGAAATGAACAAGGAGATCAATGCCTATAAACTCTACCAGGAGGCCATCCGTCATGGTATCAGCTTTGCGCCGGGGCAGGTTTTTTCCGTAACAGGCCATTACCGCAACTGCATGCGCATCGGCTATGGGCAGGCATATGATGACAAGATGGAACAGGGCATCAGGGTGCTGGGTAAACTGATCGGAAGGAAAGGAAATTAGTTAGCAGCTTCCTGGGAATCGTATATCCGTAATAAACGCTGCCTGTCATAAAAAAAGCCCTGCAGATGCAGGGCTTTCGTAATAAGTATTCCTGAATCATTATTTCACATCAAAGCTGATCACCTGGTTACCCCAGAGCAGGCTCACTTTACCGGAAGGATCGATAGTATAGGTAAGCTTTTCCTGTGAGGCAGAAGCGGTAGTGGGCTTCACGGCTACTTTTAGTACATCCTGTGCCTTATTAGCTTCATATTCGGTACCCCATACCTTCCAGGCTTTATTGAAGATCACTGTGAAGTCTGTATCACCGGCTATTCCAAACACGGAATATTTACCGGCCGGTAAGGCCTGCCCGTTGATCGTAACATCCTTATCCGTTTCAAAAACGGTTGCTTCATTGGCACCCATGCGCCAGGCCTGGCCTTTCATCGGCTCCACATCCTTTCCAATTGTTCTGCCTTTCAGTGAAGGCTGGCTGTAGTCGACAGAGATGGTAGCGCCGGAAGCGATCTTCTGGCTTACTTTGGCCGGAGGGCTGGGTCTTTTGGATTTATCCTGTGCATTACAGGAAGTTGCGGCCAGAAAGGTGCTGGCTAAAACCGCTAAGGCAAGTATTCTTTTCATAGCAAATATTTTATATGGAAAGATAAGGATACCTGAGCGGTCCGAATGTCAAATTTTACACCTGTGGGCAACTATTATTTAAACGGTTACTGCTGTTAAGCGTTCCAATAGATTTTATAATGCAATTTCACAGTAGCCAGTATGACCGTAGACCTGAAGACGGAAGCCGCTCTGGTAAAAGGCCGGAGACCACTTAAAACCGTCCATACGTCAAAACAAATTGATCAGGCTTAGCCTTACGGTTAGGTTTGTATCAAATTATTTTTATGCCTTCATCCAACCGTTACGCGTATCTCGACTGGCTTCGTATCATGGCTATCATCGGCGTACTGTTTTTTCACAGCGCCATGCCCTATGTAGCGGAATGGGGCTGGCACATCAAGAATAAGGAAACCAGCAATCTTTTAATGGAATTCAATTTCTTCCTGAGCCGATTCCGGATGCCGCTGCTATTTTTTATCTCTGGTGCCATCACACATGTCATGCTCCGTAGCCGTACGACCGGTCAGTTTATTGCGCTCCGGTTCAGGCGGCTGCTGGTTCCGCTTCTTTTCGGTATGCTGCTCATCGTTCCCATCCAGGTGTATATGGAACGGCTTCATACCGGGTATAAGGGCAATTTCCTGGAATTCTATCCTTCTGTTTTTACCACCGGCCCCTATCCGAAAGGGAACCTGAGCTACCATCATCTCTGGTTCATCGCCTACCTGTTTGTATATGATCTGATTTTCGCCCCCATATTCAGATGGCTGATGCGCCTGCCGGCTTCCCGGTTCTCCTGGTGGACTAAAGGCCTGCGTGTGTACCTGATCACGGTCCCTTCCATACTTCTCTATACGGTGCTGGTATTGCGTTTCCCTGAAACAAACGATATCACCAATGACTGGTGCTACTTCATCTATTGGCTCGGCTATCTGCTGGCAGGTTTTTTTGCCCTGCTGGTGCCCGGACTCATGGATGTACTGGCCAAATACCGGCGAACCTCTCTCACCATAGCGCTGCTGGTATTGCTCGTGCTCAACTACATGCGCTGGAATCAGAAAGAACCGTATGATTTCTTTACCGATTACAGTGCACACTGGCAAACCTATGCCTACCTGTTGCTATACCCCCTGGTAGGATGGTTCTGGGTATTTACGGCGGTCGGATATGGTAAAACCTATCTGGATCATAAAAAGCCGGTGCTGGGCTATCTGAATAATGCGGTCTATCCTTTTTATATTCTGCATCAAACCGTTATAGTAGTGCTTACCTACTATCTGGTACGAACCAGCGATACGATCGGAATGAAATATCTGTTTACCGTACTCAGTACCTTTTTCATTACCATGGCTATTTACCATGTGGTGATCCGTCCGAATCCTGTTATGCGGTTTCTCTTTGGTATGAAGAAGGCTGCGCTGAAAAAGGAAAAAAAGGTAACCCCGGAAACGGCTACCATCCCGGTGGTACCCGCATAGTATAGCTTACCCTCCTTTCCATAAGTTTTCAGCAAAAGCCGTTTAAACCGCTCCTGACGTTTAATTTAGTTGCAGATATGAAATGGTTTCGGAACTATTTTTTCCCCATGTTCTTCGGATTGCTGGTGTACCTGGGTATCCGGCTGGTGAATGACGCCCGTTCGGAAGAGCAGTTCTGGGACCGCTCCTGGTATCAGAATACGTTGGAAATACTTTTTTCCATGGGCATAGGTATCCTGGCCGTTCACCTGATGGCGCGCGTGGTGGACCGTTTCAATGCCGCTGCCTATAAGCCTACCTGGAGGCATATCCTGAAGGAATTCGGAACGATCAGCCTGTATTGTCTGGTTCTTTTTAATCCGCTGCTGTATTTTCTCCATTTTCTGATCCATGATCCGGTAGGACTCGATGATTTCATCATAGCCAATGTGATGGTACTCTTGTTTACCCTGCTCTATTATGCCATTGCCAGGGGTAACCGGCTCATTCATTCATACATCGAACAACAAACCCAGCTGGAAAAGATCCGGTCCGAACACTTGCAAACAGAACTGAAATTCCTGAAGGCTCAGTATCATCCGCACTTTCTTTTCAATGCCCTGAACACCATCTATTTTCAAATGGATGAAAGCGTGCCTGCGGCCAAGCAAACCATTGAACGGTTTTCTGAACTATTGCGCTATCAGTTGTACGATCAGCAGCAGCAGGTGCCCGTGCAGCAGGAGCTGCGTTACCTGGAGAGCTTTATCCATTTGCAGCAGGCGCGTGCTTCGGAACGCCTGGAGTTGACGGTGTTTTTGGATCCGGCCCTGCAGTTGCAGCGCATATATCCGTTACTGCTCCTCCCGCTGGTAGAGAATGCGTTTAAATATGTCGGCGGCACTTATCAGATCGGTATAGAAGCCCACGTGCAGAATCAGCAGCTCCTCTTCAAAGTGGTGAACAGTATTCCGA
This sequence comes from Flavisolibacter sp., assembly GCA_036263415.1. Classification (GTDB taxonomy): domain Bacteria; phylum Bacteroidota; class Bacteroidia; order Chitinophagales; family Chitinophagaceae; genus Flavisolibacter. Next base: position 866 of record DATAHC010000159.1, on the reverse strand, counting down.
AAGATGTACCACAAAAGGAAAGAGGCATCGGGATGGAGAATCTTCGGCGGCGGCTGGCAATTCTTTATCCGGAGCAACATCGTTTCGAAGTGCAAAAAACGCCTGAACAGTTTACCGCCCTACTTCAAATTCCCTTATCATGAAAGTATCCTGTATCATAACCGATGATGAACCGCTGGCACGCAAAGGCCTGCAGGGGTATATCGAAAAAATTCCCTTCCTGGACCTGGTTGCCACCTGTGAAAGTGCGCTGGAATTGAATCTGGAATTGAAACAAAAAAAGCCGGACCTGTTATTCCTGGATATTGAAATGCCCTATCTGACGGGTATTGAATTCCTGCGTACACAGGCCCAGCCACCCAAGGTCATATTCACTACGGCCTACGAGCAATATGCCCTGCAGGGCTTTGAACTCGACGTGCTCGACTATCTCCTGAAGCCCATTTCCTTCGAGCGTTTTCTGAAAGCTGCGAATAAAGCCGCTGATTATTTTTCGGAGCGGGAGCAAAAAGGCCCGGCCTACCTATTCATCAAAGTAGAGGGCAAACTGGAAAAAGTGGTCTTTGATGACATCCTGTTCATCGAAGCGCTCGAAAATTATCTGGCGATATATACGAAAGTCCGGAAGTATATCACCCATGCCACCCTCAAATCCATGCAGGAAAACTTACCTGCCGGATTTGTACAGCCTCATAAATCCTACGTAGTCAATGTAGCGCATATCACTGCTGTTCAGGGTAATATGCTGCAGGTGGAACAATACCAGGTTCCGATATCCAAATACCAGAAGGAGGAAGTGCTGGAAAAGATCGTGAACAGGCACCTGCTTAAAAAATGAACCGGAGGTTACCGCTGTTGTTTACACG
>DATAHC010000158.1:0-5595 GCA_036263415.1 Flavisolibacter sp. | reverse complement strand
TATCGCCATGGCGACACCACCAGGATTTCCTGGCAAGCCAGCCCTCCTTACATTTGCAAAAATTTGAACTATGGGTTTACGCATCGGATCGGGGGTGGATTACCACCAGCTGGCGGAGGGAAGGAAACTGATGATCGGCGGTGTGCACATTCCGCACTCCAAAGGCGCTGTAGGCCATAGTGATGCCGATGTGCTGCTGCATGCCATCTGCGATGCCCTGCTGGGTGCCGCCTGCCTGGGCGATATCGGCACCCATTTCCCGGATACCGATCTGCGTTACAAGGGGATCGACAGCAAGGAGCTGCTCCAGGAAACGAGCCGGCTGATCACAAAGGCCAACTACCGGATCATCAATATTGACAGCACGCTCTGCCTGCAGGAGCCGAAGATCAAACCCTTTATTCCACAGATGCAGCAGGCTATTGCCCGGATACTGGCCCTGAAGGAAAGCGATATATCGGTTAAGGCCACTACCACCGAACAAATGGGCTTTGTGGGCCGTAAGGAAGGTTTGGTAGCCTATGCCACCGTTTTATTGGAAAGTATTTAACAGGAGTAAAAGGCTGTAAACTTATCTTTGAAACCATGGGGGTCGCCGTAAAGATCATGAACAGGTCCAGCCATCCGTTGCCGGAATATGCTACCGAAGGTGCTGCCGGTATGGATCTTCGTGCCTTCCTCGAAAAGCCTGTCTCGCTGAAGCCACTGGAGCGGACCCTGATCCCGACCGGGTTATTCATTGAGCTTCCGCAGGGTTTCGAAGCACAGGTGCGTCCCCGGAGCGGACTGGCCGTGAAGCAAGGCCTGACCTGCCTCAACTCCCCGGGAACGATCGACAGCGACTACCGGGGGGAAATTAAGATCTTGTTGGTAAACCTGTCTGATACGGTGCAGGTCGTATACGACGGGGACCGCATTGGACAGCTGGTCCTTCAGAAAGTAGAACAAATCAACTGGCAGCCGGCCACCCAATTAACAGAAACGGTGCGCAGCACCGGCGGGTTCGGCTCCACCGGAAAACAATAAAGCATGAAGCAGATTATCTTAGCATTGCTCGTTATCAGTATGATCGCTTCCTGCCGGTCGTCACGAAAGATCAGTACCGCCATCACGAAAAAGGATACGGTGGTAACGGCTGTTGCCGGTGGACCGGATACGGCGCAGCTGATCCGTACCGCCCTGCAGAAGATCGAGGCCAACCGCATCGGTTATAATACCTTCAATGGTAAGGTGAATGTGGATTACAGCAGTGCTGACGGTAAGAAGTATGATGTGAACGTGATCCTGCGGATGCGTAAGGACAGTGCCATCTGGATGTCCGCCAATGCCATCCTGGGTATCGAGGCCATGCGGGTGCTGATCACCAAAGATTCGATCAAAGTGATCAATAAGCTGGAAAAGACCTATACGGCGCGCAGCATCGATTATATACAGGAAGTAACTTCCCTGCCGCTGACCCTGAATACCCTGCAGGACCTGATCATTGGCAATCCGGTATATGTGGACTCCAATATTGTGGCCTATTCAGCCACGCAAAACGGGGTGAGCCTGCTGAGCCTGGGGCGGTTTTTCAAAAACCTGCTGACCCTGGACCAGGCAACCATGACCCTGAAACACAGCAAGCTGGATGATGTGAACCTGTCGCGTAACCGCACGGCCGACCTGGCCTATGATGAGTATGAGACCAAACGAGGCCCGAACTTCTCCACCCGGCGCAGTATTACCGTTTCGGAGAAGAAGCGCCTGGATGTGAAGCTGGATTTCAAGCAGTATGAATTCAACCAGGAAGTGAGCTTTCCCTTCAGCATCCCCAAAAATTATGACCGCCCTTAAAATTTATCACCCGGACTGTCGTTAAAGGTAACAGCCACCAAAATTCAGCACCATGAAACAACTATTGATTGCAGCCCTTCTTCTGTTTTCCGCCTCCACCGGCTTCAGCCAGGTGACCCAGGACCGGGCCAAGATGGAGCGCGAACGCCAGGAGATCCAGGCGGAAATGCGCGAGCTGCAATCCAATATGAGCAAGGTGCAGGGCCAGAAAAAGGAAACCCTGGCCAAGCTGAGCATGCTGCAGCACAAGCTGGACCTCCAGGACCGCCTGATCGGTAACATCAGTAAAGAGATCAGGATCATTAATGACGATATTTTCCTGAGCAACCAGGAGATCACCCGCCTGCAGCGCCAGCTGGATACCCTGAAATCGGAATACGCCAAAAGCGTGGTGTCTGCCTACAAGAATAAAAGCAGCTACGATTTTATCAATTTCATTTTCTCCGCCAATAATTTCAATGATGCCCTGAAGCGGGTAGAGTACCTGAAATCGTACCGTTCCTACCGTCAGCAGCAGGTAGCCAACATCCAGCAAACGCAGAAGCTGATCGCCGACCGCCGCCAGCAATTGCTGGGCAAGCAGTCTCAGAAGAAGTCGGCTCTGCAGAACCAGCAGCAGGAACTGCAGGTGCTGGAAGTACAGAAGAAAGAAAAGGACCAGGTGGTGTCGAAGCTGAAGTCGCAGGAAAAAGACCTGTCCAGAGAGCTGGCTACCAAGAAGAAAAGGGACAATATCCTGAAGAACCAGATCGCTGCGATCGTTCGCCGGGAGATTGAAAAGGCCCGTAAGGAAGCCGAAGCAGAAGCGGCCGCCGCCCGCAAGCGCGAGGCCGATGCGAATAAGAATACGACTACCTCTACAACCGCGGGAGCCACGACCAAAAAGACTACAACACCGGTTAAGAAAAGTCCTGAAAGTTACCTTACCCTGAATGAAGGACAGAGCAAGCTGGCTGCCAGCTTTGAAAAGAACCGGGGCGGATTGCCCTGGCCGGTGGACAATGGCGTGGTAACGATTCCCTTCGGCACCTATCAGGTGCCCGGCACCAACCTGAAAGATGTGAATCCCGGATTAACCATCTCAACGCCCTCCGCCGGCACTACCGTAAAATCGGTCTTCGACGGAGAGGTAAGCTATGCGGCCAATACGGGCGATGGCATGATGGTAATGATCCGGCATGGTAAATACTTTACCGTATACAGTAACCTGGCTTCCGTGAGCGTGAGCAAGGGAGATGTAGTGAAGACCGGTCAGGCTATCGGCCGCGCTGCCCAGGCAGATGACGGCACCGGAGGACAACTGGATTTCATCATGATGATCGAGAATAAGAACATCAACCCCCAGCCCTGGCTGCGGCGGTAAGGGATAACTATAAAACCCGGCTGAAATTTCTAACAGATGTATATTGGTTGACTAAAGGTGAATAGGGCAGATGGTATATTTCACGAAAATACTACCATGAAAAAAGTATCCGTTCTCCTTATTTGTTTTGCCTTTATGGTTAGTGCCTGTAAAAAGGAAAAGGCTGCCAATACCAGCGAGATCAATGTAGAAAATATCTCCGGGACGTATGTATTCACAAGAATTACTTTAAAAGCCGGAACCGGACCAGAAACGGATGTTACCGATTTATCGGCGGAACCCTGTCAGAAAGACGATCTGTTCATCCTTGCCAAGAACGGAACATACTCCATATTCAGATATAGGGGTTACCTGTACGCCCAGCTCCGCTAAAAGCGGTACCTGGTCCCTAAATGGAACCACAGGAATAACCATTGGGACAGATTCGTCTACCATTGATTCTTTTGACGGTAAGGTTTTAGTGCTTAGTGATACCTATGTTGATAGTGGCATTACATACGTTACTAAGTTTACTATAACAAAGCAATAACAAGCGTATTGGGAAAATCCATAATTCACCGGGTGATCAAATGAAGAGGATTATAAATTGAAGGTTCAAAGCCTTAACATGCACTTACAATTGGACGGCTACCTGGATCAGTACATCCTCATATAATTTTTCGTAGACCGGGATGATGGTATTGATGTCGAAGGTATTGGCATGCTCAGCCGCATTCTTCTTGAATTGCGCCAGGCGCTGATCGTCTTCCAGGATGGTAACGGCATGCCGGCTCATTGTAGCTACGTCGCCTACATCACCCATATAGCCGGTAACGCCCGGCACCATGATCTCGCCTAGGCCTCCCGCATTGGTAGAAACCACGGGCACCCCGGCAGCCATCGCTTCGAGAGCGGCCAGTCCGAAACTTTCATATTCGGAAGTGAGCAGGAAGAGATCGGCAATGGCCAGTATGTCTTCCATTTGCTCCTGCTTTCCGACAAAGCGTATATCGTCGCAGATGCCCAGCTGGCGTCCCATTTCTTCTGCCGTAGCGCGCTCCGGACCATCGCCCACAAACAATAATTTACTCGGTATCTCCCTGCGCACACTATCAAAGATCTTCACCACATCCTGTACCCGCTTAATGCGTCGGAAGTTGGAAGCGTGCAGCAGAATGCGCTCCCCATTCGGGGCAATCACTCTTCGGAAGGCATCGATCGGCTTACGGCTGAAACGCTGTACATCCACGAAGTTGTGTATGACCTCGATGGACTTTTCTATTTTGAACGTATTGAAGGTCTCGTCACGCAGATTGTACGATACAGCTGTAATGGCATCGCTCTGGTTGATGGAGAAGGCTACCACAGGGGCGTATGTTTTATCGCGGCCGACCAGTGTAATGTCCGTTCCGTGCAGGGTAGTGATCACCGGTACGATGATGCCATCCTGTTCCAGGATCTTCTTGGCCATATAGGCAGCAGACGCGTGCGGAATGGCATAGTGTACATGCAGCAGCTGGATCTGGTTGTTCTTGATCACATCCACCATGGTGCTGGCCAGGGCCGTTTCGTAAGGCGGATAATCGAAAAGAGGGTAGGTAGGAACCTGTACCTCATGATAGAATATATTCGGAATAAAACCGGTGAGCCGTACCGGCTGCTGATAGGTGATAAAGTGGATCTGATGGCCTTTCTGTGCTAATGCCTTTCCCAGTTCTGTAGCCAGTACGCCACTGCCGCCAAACGTAGGATAACAAACAATACCAATTCTCATTACGTCAATTTTCGGCATCTAAGGTAACTACAAAAATGCGATCCCTTCCGGCGGTTACGTTAAATTACGGGTATTTGCACTGCCGTTTCATTTGTGCCTGCACACATTGAAGTGGAAAAGCAGGGAAGTGATATTGTATGAATTCCCTTTAATTTTAAAGCATGAAGAAGTACTTGCTCTTGCTCTTAGGAAGTTCCTGCATGCTGGCATCAAAGGCGCAGCAGGATGATTCGGCTTTTATCCGGAAGATCGCCAATGAGATCCTTACCCATGGAAAGGCCTATGATGATCTACGGATACTGACCAAACAGATCGGCGGGCGCTTATCGGGTTCGCCGCAGATGGTGAAGGCCGAGCAGTGGGGCCTGAAGACCCTGCAGGCCATCAATCCGGACAAGGCCTGGTACCAGGAATGCATGGTGCCGCATTGGGTAAGGGGCGGAAAGGATGAAGCGACGGCATTTTACCAGACGGCCAACTCGGGGAAAACAAAGGAAAGTACGCACGCACTCGACATCCTTGCACTGGGCAATTCGCAGGGTTCCATGAAACCCATCCAGGCCAATGTGATCGAGGTAGCTGATTTTGACGACCTGGAAAAGAAGAAGGACCAGGTAAAAGACCGTATCGTTTTCTATAATTATAA